>JAFYUA010000070.1 GCA_017549745.1 Clostridia bacterium
CGGGACCACGAATCGGATATATGGCTCTGGAACTGGTAAAAATTTTTATCCAGCCAGGAAAAGGAATAGAACAATGACCTTTTCTAAATTCTTAAAAATCCTTTTGCCATTAGTTATTTTTATCTCTATTTTTTTTGCCGGAATATGCTTTGGAACAGAACGCTTTTCTATATCACAGATTTTTCATGAAGAGCAGGCAACTCTCAGGCAGGAGTATATCCAAAAATTCCGTCAGGGCATGGAAAACACTCTGAGCAATGTCTACATAATGGATGAAAACGGCAACAAAAGAAAGGTTGAAAAGAAGAAATAATTTTATTTTTGAATGGGCAGATTGTCTTTTCAGAAAGCTAATAACATACTTTGTGGGGAGTGGTAGTGTGAACATCAAAATAATTCCATGCGAGAAAACTCATATCGAAGATGCAATAGAGTTGGCATATCTTTCATGGCAACCAATATATGATTATTATCGTGAAACACTTGGCGAAAAAATGTTTGATATCTTATATAAAGATTGGAAAGAGCAAAAGCGCCAACGCATTTATAATGGACTTACATCGGGGCGGGGCTATATTGCTTTGGCCGATGGTCAACCTGCAGGCTTTATTTTTTATGTGATTGATGATGCCAAAAAGGTAGGAGCCGTTGAGGAAAATGCAGTTAATCCAAAATTCCGAGGCCTTGGAATAGCACAGAAAATGTATGATTTTGTGTTTGATAAAATACGGCAGGAGGGGATGGTTTGTGCTATGGTTTCAACAGGGTTGGATGAGGCACATGCACCTGCAAGGCGCGCTTATGAAAAAGCAGGATTTGACAGGTCTCTGGAAAGCGTAAGGTATTACAGAGAACTTTAACACATATATTTTGGGAGGAAATGAAAAATCATGCAAAAATTTTCGGGCATTCTTCTTTGCACTGATCTTGATGGTACTTTGCTCAGAGAAGATGGGTCTATTTCAAAGCAAAATATTGATGCTATTGAATATTTCAAAGCGGAGGGTGGCCTCTTCACCTTTATCACAGGTCGTATGCCGTGCTTTGTGGATGATATCTACAATGCAACCAACCCCAACTGTCCCTTTGGCTGTATAAACGGTGGAGGCATATATGACTATGAAAATCAGGAGTATATATGGTCTGTGACGCTGCCCGATGCTGTGCTTGAGATTGTAGAATGTGTTGACATAAATCTTCCAGAGATTGGTATTCAGATTAACACGCTTGGTAATATATATTCTTCTAAAGATAATGATGCAATGGTGGAGTTTCGCAAAAGAACAAATCTCAAAAAGAATCTCTGCAATTACCACAACATACAAGAACCAATAGCAAAAGTGCTTTTTTGTGATGAAAATGAAGAAAATATAAATTGCGTAAAAGAGCTTCTTGACAGCCATCCTTTAGCCGATAAGTTCAATTTTATACGCTCGGAAAAAACGCTGTATGAAATTCTGCCAAAGGGCATCAGCAAGGGTACTGCACTTTTGAAGCTGGTGCAGCATCTGGGGCTTGATATGAGCAAAACTGTTGCCATTGGTGACTACAACAATGACATCGAGATGCTGCGTACTGCGGGAGTGGGTGTGGCGGTGGCAAATGCCTGCATTGAGGCAAAAAAAGCAGCTGATTTTGTGACTGTGAGCAACGAGGAGCACGCAATTGCTGCTGTGATTGATTGTATTGATAGAGGATGTTTTAGGCACTAAAAAAATCAGGGAAAATTTATTTTCTCTGATTTTTTTAGTGGAGTATTAAAATTTATTCAGAAGATATTTTTCTGCATCAGTGCACCAAAGTCCGTTGTTGGCTTTTACAATTTCATCAAGCGCCTTAAATCTTGAATCGGATTCGCCTAATTTTTCAAAGTCGGCAATGGCGGTGAGAGGAAGCTCAATGTGAGTGTATATGAGCTTTTTGCCGCCGGCAATTTTGGGCAGATTTATGGTTGTGTCAATTGCTGCATCAATTCCGCCAATGTGAGTTATCATGACGGCGGGATTTATTTTATTGTGACCGATGAGGTCTACAATATCTCTCATATCCTCGGGTGTGCTGCCGCTTGTGCCTGTGACATGATGCTGTGCATAGTGAACATTGTAGAAATTGAAGTTTGCACTGAAGTTCTTGTCAAGAGGACCTGCAAAAAAGTTGAGTGCGCCATCAAATCCCAGAATGGAATCACCCAATTCCACCACGGCAGGAACAGGTGCATATACAAACACATCATCAAATCCTGCTCTGCCCGAAAGGGCAATTAGCTCATCTTTGTCGGTGCTGCTTGTGAAAATAAGCTCAATGCCGTCTTTGGCGGCTTCTTTGGCCGAGAAGATTGCCGAAGCACGCTCAAGGCGTGATGTGTCCACATCGGTCACCACAACCACAGATGGTTTGGGGCTCCCGTGAAGAGCAATGTCGATTGCCACAAGCCCCATGGGTCCGCAGCCGGCAAGAATTGCTACTTTGCCGCCGTCTTTTATGCCCATGATGTGCTCGTAGCTTTGGTCAAGATGGAAAGCGGCTTTGTAGCCCCTTATCACGCATGATGCCGGTTCAATGAGAGAACCGTTGAAATATGAATCGCTGTTTATCTTTATGAGAAAATCGTTGTCGAGAATGTGCTCGTAGACTATGGAATATGTAGACACACCGCCTATATCCTCAAAAGAGTATCCCACAGTCTCCGGACCTCCCAGATAGGAAAGCACAGGCGGCATGGCAACCTTGTCGCCTATGGCAAATTTATGTTTCCATTTGTCGCCAACTTCAACAACCTCTGCGCAGAATTCGTGGCCGATAATAACGGGATGCTCTGCCACATTTTCAGGAACACGCAGGTGCTTTGCTCCCTGGAGAATGGTTTTGTGTGTAGACATGCACACACTGTCAGAAATTATTTTAATCAGGATTTCTCCTGATGTAATGGGGCGGAGCTCAAATTCTTCGAGTCTGACATCATTTGCCCCATAAAGGCGTGCTGCTCTTGTTTTCATATTGTCACCTCATATTCTTCCGGCACTGCCGAATGTTCTAAGTTTTTCCCTCACTACTTCCTTCATCATCCCAATTGCATCTTCATACACCAAAAACGGCCATGTTGAAGGGTTGGTTATATTGTTCAAAGTTGTTTTGAGACCTTGATTGAGAGCATAAAGCACATCGGAATATATGTTTATCTTTGTGATACCATTGTGAATTGCATTTTGCATCTGCTCGTTGGGAGTTCCGCTTCCGCCATGAAGAACAAGAGGCCTGTCACAAACCTCGGTTATTTCTTTGAGGCGGTCAATTCTGAGTTCGGGTGTTTTTTGATACACTCCGTGTGAAGTGCCGATTGCCACTGCAAGAGCGTCAACATCGGTAATATCCACAAACTTTGCCACTTCGTCAGGCACGGTTAAGCTTTCGCCGGGGTCGGTGTCTGTGCCCGTCTCGCTGATGCTTCCCACGCTGGCATTTCCCACATGCCCGAGTTCTGCTTCCACGGTGATTCCTTTTTTGTGAGCATATTCTGTGACAAGGCGGGTGTTTTTGGCGTTTTCTTCAAACGGAAGAACAGAACCGTCATACATGACTGAGCTATACCCGTTGTCACAACCATACTTGATAAAATCGATATCGGTTGCATGGTCCATATGCAGGCAAATCGGTATTTTGAAAAAGGAAGATGCGCCATTTATCATCGACGAAAGCAGTTGCAGATTTCTCCCCTGGGTATCTACCCCCAGCGTCATAAGAAGGGCAGGAGATTTTTCCTCTTCACAGGTTTCCAAAATGGCTTTCATCATTTCATAATTGCTCACATCAAATGCGGGAATTGCGTATTTATTCTTTTTGGCATCTGAGAGCATTTCTTTTAGAGTGACTAACATGTTTTTATTGCTCCTTTCAATATAATGTAATATTATACCTCAACATTTAACATTTGTCAATTACAAATGTTAAATGTTGACTTGGGCATGAAACGGTGATATAATTAGTAATAAATTGAAAAGGTGGTGTGATATGGAACTTCACAAAAAACAAATGCACGAAGCTGCGATTTTGTATTATGAAAAAAAACAAACACAGAACGAAATCGCACAGACAATGGGTCTGTCTCGTCAGACAGTTTCCAAAATGTTGAATGATGCAATAAAAGAAAAAATTGTGGAAATTAAAATATATAATCCCGATATCACATGTAGTGATTTTGAAAAGGAGATTGCCGACAGGTTTCAGGTGCAAAATGCGATTGTGTGCCCGGTAAGCAATTCTGATGAGAGCCTTTGCCGATTGATGGCGGTGAAAAAAGCTGCCTCTTATATCAAATCTGTTATAGATAAAGGCAATAAAAAAATTGCAATTTCATGGGGCCGCACAGTCCGCATGATTGTAGACGAAATGGAAAAATGCAATGGCGAGGGCAATGTCGTATTTCCGCTTTTTGGTGCAACCGACCAGGAACAGGACTGCTTTTTGTCGAATGAGATTGCAAGGAGCTTTGCAGATAAGACGGGCGCCGAATTAAAATATGCATGGTTTCCATACAAGCCCGACAGCATAGCTGATTGCGAGCTTTTGAAAAAGACATCATATTATCAAAAGCTCACCGCATTGTGGGATAACATCGATGTTGCAATAGTAGGCATAGGCAACAAAGACATAATTCGCATCTTTGGCAAGATATTTGGCTATAGCGAAAAGTGCGTGTCGGCAGTTGGTGACATTTCAACTCATTTTTTCAATGAAGAGGGAGAATTTGTGGAGCTGTATGAAAACACGCTGTGTGCATCGGTTGAAAACCTGAAAAATGCTTCGCAGGTGATAGCTGTTGCAAGTGGTGATGATAAGGTTGAAGCAATCATAAGCGCACTTCATACAGGGGTTATTGACACTTTAATTACTGATGAATACACTGCGCGTAAAATATTAGATTAAAAGGAGAGAAGAAAAATGGGAAAAACAGTCAAAGATATTTTGGCAATAATCAAAGAGCATGACATTAAAATGGTGGATTTTAAGATGGTGGACATCAACGGTCAGTTCCGTCATGTGACAATCCCCGCAAAGAATTTTTCGGAAAAGACAATGAAAAACGGCATCGGATTTGATGCCTCCAACTATGGATATGCCATGGTTGAAAAAGTGACATGGTGTTCATTCCTGACCCCGACACTGCAGTGATTGACCCGTTTTGCGAAATTCCGACATTGTCCATGACAGGCAATGCCATGATAATTGACAACCCCGAAAACAGACCCCTCGCGCACTACCCCCGCAACATTGTGCTTGCAGCAGAAAAATATCTCAAAGACAGCGGCATTGCCGACACAATGCTCATCTTGCCCGAGTTTGAATTTTATCTTTTTGACAATGTAGGCTGGGAGGTAAAACCAGAGTGCATAGGTCTTTCGCTCGATGCAGCTCAGGCACACTGGAACAGCGGATGTGAGGGTCTTGGCAATGTGGTTACAAAGCAGAAAAACTATCATGTTGCAAAGCCGTTTGATGTGTCATATGAAGCTCGCAGTGAAATGTGCATGCTTATTGATGAAGCGGGCATTGCCCTCAACTATCATCACCCCGAGGTTGGCGCAGGCGGTCAGTTTGAGATTGAGCCCGAGCTCGGTCAGATGTCCAAGATGGCAGATGCCACCATGATGATAAAATATATTATTCATAACACTGCCAGAAAATATGGTCTTTCTGCCACATTTATGCCAAAGCCCGTTATGGGTGAGGCAGGCAGCGGCATGCATGTGCATATGCTTCTTCTCAAAGACGGCGAGCCCGTGTTCTCCGATGACAACGGCTACTCCAACCTCAGCAAAGAGGCTCACTATTTCATGGGCGGTCTTTTGAAGCATATTGCATCGCTATGTGCTCTTACCAATCCCAGCACCAACTCGTTCAAGCGTCTTGTGCCAGGGTTTGAAGCTCCTGTTACCGTTGGCTATGCCACATCAAACCGCAGTGCGGTTATCCGTATTCCTGCATATGCCAAAGCTCCTGAGCTTCGCAGGTTTGA
>JAFYUA010000071.1 GCA_017549745.1 Clostridia bacterium
AGTTTTATAACCCGATTTGGCATAAAGTGTATTTGACAACACTGCTCAAACATTATATAATATGTATAGTGTTATACAACTCAGGAGGGGGCGTGGTTAAAATGGCACGGCAAAGAAAAATTCTCATAAGCTTGCCGGATTCTCTACTCGATGAAGCAGACAACATGGCATACTCTCAGAACATCAACCGAAGCGAATTTATCCGCGAAGCAATGCGGCTCTATATTCGCGAAAGAAAAAAGACCGAAATTGTGCAAAAGCTCAAAAAAGGATATGAAGAAATGGCAGAATTCAATCTGGAATATTCAGATTTCTGCCTTGAAACAGATAACCGTCAGCTGCAGCTCTACGAGGATAAACTTGCGGAGTGTGAATAAATTTGACAGTAAAACGCGGAGACATCTACTATGCGGACCTCAGCCCCGTCATTGGTTCGGAGCAGGGTGGCGTGAGACCTGTGATTATCATTCAAAATGATGTGGGCAACAAATACAGCCCAACGGTCATCATAGCGGCAATTACATCTCAGATCAACAAAGCCAAGCTGCCCACCCACATTGAAATATCGGGCGAAAAGTATGGACTGTCCAAAGACTCGGTCATACTTTTGGAGCAGATTCGCACCATAGACAAACGCAGACTCAAAGAAAAAACAGGTCACGCTGGCGAGGAGCTTTGTGCACGCGTGAGCGAGGCGCTCAGGATAAGCCTTGGCCTATGTGACTTTTAAATGGCATTATATTTTACAAAAGGTGGTTTTACTAATGAAAAAATCTACAAGCAAAAAAATCATTGCATCAGTTTTGTGTGCAGCTGCTTTCGGCATGAGCGCCATGGCAGCAAATCCGGGCAGTTCCGACGACCCGCTCATCACTTTGTCATATGTAAATGATGTACTTATTCCCCAGATGAAAAGCTATGTTGATGCAAGCGTGGGTTCAGCTTCTGAAGGTGTGGGCAATGCTCCCGTGTCAGGCGGAACCTCAGCTTCTTACAACATCGTAAATGTGTCTAAGGGGCAGACCGTCATAGGCGGCAAAAGCTGCCAGATGATAATGAGAATGGGCAAGGGCACTATAGTTGCTTCTGCCAAGGGTGGCATTGCCGATGTCACAGTGGGCACCGACCTTGCCGACGGCACTCAGGTGCCGTCTAACCATCTTCTCATTGTGCCACTCGATGACGGACGCGGCATCGAGATGGAAACCGACGGAATACTTATGATAAGCGGTTCGTATTCGGTGAAGCAATAAAATAAAACCCGTTACTCATCTTTTTAGAGTAACGGGTAATTTTTTTAATTATGGACTTGTCTATACTGCTGTAAATTATTGTTTAGTTGCATACTGCCTGCAAAAGTTCTTGGACATTCTTTTCGAAAACTGGCTTCGGCTTCGCCTGCAGAGGTTTTCTCCAAGAACATCCAAGAGCTTTTGCGCCAGTTCCGCATATTGCAAGGTTTGGGTGTGCTTTTGCAGCGACTCTGCAGAAATAGCAAGTA
>JAFYUA010000072.1 GCA_017549745.1 Clostridia bacterium
AAATCCGTGTCAGTTTGATGTGATTGTCACAGAAAACATGTTTGGTGACATTTTGTCTGACGAAGCATCCATGCTCACAGGCTCCATTGGCATGATGCCGTCGGCGTCGCTGTCATCGGGCACGCTGGGTATGTATGAGCCAATTCACGGCTCTGCGCCCGACATCGCACTCACCGACACCGCCAACCCCATAGGCACAATTCTCTCATCTGCAATGATGCTGAGGTTTTCGTTTGACATGCCGCGTGAGGCTGAGACAATAGAGGCAGCAGTAGACTCAGCTCTTACCGATGGACTCCGCACCGCCGATATTATGCAAAATGGCTGCACACTCATAGGCTGCAGTGCAATGGGAAGTGCCATTGCAGACAGAATATAAAAAAAGAGCAAGCATTAATGCTTGCTCTTTTTGTGTGCGCTCAAATCAAAAATCATATTCCACTTCAACTGCTTTGTGCTCTTTGGCACTCTTTATTGCCGAAAGACAGATAGACACCGTTGCCGCACCTTCTTCGGGGCTGAGAATGGGTGTTCTCTTTTCGATGATGCAGCTTACAAATTCGTTGATTTCGTCAATGATGTTGTGATTGCTCACCTCAACCGGGATTTCGATGGGGGTTTCATGGCAGCCCTCTTTGAGATATGCATCTTCTCTGAAAAGGGTGAGCTTGGGGTTGGTGTTGTCCACAATGATGGTCCCGTTTGTGCCATAGAGCACAGTTCTCATTGTGTAGTCGCGCTTGCAGCCTGTGGAGCCGAGCACCTTGCCTATAACATCATTGGGGAACTTCATCACAGCGATTGTGCAGTCATTTGAGGGCCAGTCCTTGAGGCATTTGTGGTTGGCATAGGCAAACACCTCGGTGGGGTTGCCTGCAATCCATCTGAGAAGGTCCACTGCATGGCATGCACCACCCAAAAATCCGTCTCTTTCGGGGTCATTCTTTCTCCATTCACATGTCATCTTGGAATAATCGTGGGCATATTCTGACTCCACAAAGAAAAGCTCGCCTATGGTGCCCTCGTCAATTATTTTCTTTGCCATGACAAAGCCGGGGGTAAATCGGCAAATCTGCCCCACCATGAGATATCTGCCCGTTTCTTTTGCCACGCGTATCATTTCGCGGCAATGCTCAAGATTGAGCGCCAGAGGTTTTTCGCAAAGCACATCTTTGCCTGCTCTGAGAGCTCTCGTCACATATTCTGCATGAAGCTGGTCGGGCAGGGCTATGGACACTGCATCGATTTCACTGTTTTCAAGAATTTCATCAAAGCTTGTGGTGTATGCTACATTATATTTTTCGCCAAGCTCTTTGGCATATTCCTCGTTGATGTCACACACTGCAACGAGATTTGCGTTTTTGTTGGCGTCAAAAGCTCTCAGGTGTGCTCTGCCAAAGCCGTTGACTCCTATAACTGCCACATTTATTTTAGACATAATACTACCTCCGTTTTTTAAGATAATAATATCACTCAAATCATTTTAAGACAATATATTTCTAATATAATCCGTATATTTGATAAAAACGCCGTGATATTTTATATGTTGACTTTGAGAAATAATGTGATATAATGAAATCAGGTGGTGATAAAACCATGGCAATCTCTATGGATACCTTCAGGCTCAAAAGCGGCAGAAACTATGTTGTCAAAATAGACCGCTATGTCACAAGCGCTGCGCAAAAGTACAAAACAGGCAGCAGCCACACCCCGTCGGAGATAAATTTTTTCTTTTCAGGTAGTGGCAAATATAAAATAGGCACGCGCACATATGAATTCAAAGAAGGGGACATTTTCTTCATTCCACCCTCTGTGAGCCATCTCATAACCGAGCGCTATGAAGACACCGACCATCTCAACATCTGGTTTGTGCCCGATAGCCTCGGCCTTGACTCAGGCAAAAACCCCAATGCGTTCAATGACATCTTTGCGCGCATAAAAACCGACGAAAAAATCCATTTTGACACATCCCACCCGTTTTATCGCACACTAAAGACCATCATCATGCATATTTATGATGAGGTCAGGTCAAAAAAGACGGGCTACGCTCAGCTTGTGCAGCTAAAGCTTGCCGAGCTCACATTGCAGCTTGTGAGAGAGTTTGAGTGCAGTGTGGGTGATGTGAACATATCGCCAAATCCTCAGACAGAAGCAATAGACAACACCTTGGAATATATCCAAGGCTCAGTCAAGAAAAACTTTACCCTTGCAGAGCTTGCCAAGGTGGCAAACATGAGCCCGAGTCATTTTGGGGCAGTGTTTAAAGAAATCAACGGCATCACTCCGTGGGAATACATAACCTCCAAAAAGATGGAGCTTGCCAAGAGCCTTTTGAAAGACAAAACCAAATCCGTCGGCGAAGTTATAGCTGAATGTGGCTACACAAGCACTGCCAATTTCAACAGAGCCTTCAAGATATACACAGGCACCACACCGAGAGAATATCGCAAAAAATAAAAAAGGGGCTGTCTCTCTAAACATTCATAATGTATAAACATTCAAAAATGTAGGGGTCGATGCCTACATCGACCCGAAAGATCGGGCGGATGTGGGCATCCGCCCCTACAAAATGAATTATTATGCATATTGTTTGTTTAAAGAGACAGCCTCTTTTAGCTATGTGGATATTATAAAACTCCGTTTTGTTTGTCGAGCTTATAGTTGCGCACATACATCACAAGGTCTGCACCCACCATGATGAAGTTGAGTATGTAAAAGAATACCACATACCAGTTTTCACTGATGTTTGCCATGTATTCGGGGTTTATGAACTTTGATGTTATGCCTGCAATGTAGCCAAAGAAGATGAGGCACAAAAATGCAAGACTTTTGCCTTTGGTGGTTCCTGCTTTGTAGGATTTGATTACATTGAGTGGCCAAGAGCAGCCAAAGCTAACAATCATGATAGTTTCAAGAATTTCTGCCATTTTAATATCGTCTCCTTATTCTTTTCCGTCCCAGCAATAGGTGCAGAGCTTGCATTTGTCAATGCCGATGGCTTCTACAATGCCGTCAATCGACTGGAATTCCAGTGATTTAAAGTGAAGCTTTTCACATATTGCAGCTCTGAGCTTTTTGCCTCTTTCGGTTTTGCCGTCACTGTATTCATCAATGTGTTTGAAGCCTTCTTTGCCCTCAAGCTCCATGATGGTCTTTCGTGTGATGAGCTCCATCTCGCTTGTGCCTCGTGAGAAGTTGAGGTATTTGCAGCTATACATGATGGGCGGACATGCCGAGCGCATGTGCACCGATTTGGCTCCGTTGTCATAGAGAAAATCAACTGTTTCTTTAAGCTGAGTGCCTCTCACGATAGAATCGTCTACAAAAAGGAGATTTTTGTCGGTAATGAGGTCATGCACTGCAATCTGCTTCATCTTGGCAATTTTGTTGCGCTCGTTCTGGTGAGTAGGGGTGAAGCTTCTTGCCCATGTGGGGGTATATTTGATAAACGGACGGGCAAA
>JAFYUA010000073.1 GCA_017549745.1 Clostridia bacterium
TGATATTTTTCAAAAAAAGGAATAAGCGCGGCTGCAGTGAGTTCCACCTCGGGCAAAAGCTTAAATTTTGTGTTTGACAAATGCAAGGCTCTCCTTGCCGATAAGATAGAGCGCGAAAAGGCAAAGGGCATAGTCAACCGAAGCATCAAAATAATGGTGTGCGGAGTGCCCAATGTGGGCAAATCGTCTTTCATAAACAAGCTCTCAGGCAAAAAGAGCGCCATCACGGGTGACCGCCCCGGCGTCACCAAGGGCAAGCAATGGATAAGGCTCAAAAACAATTTTGAGCTGCTCGATACCCCAGGTATTTTGTGGCCCAAGTTTGACGATGATGCGGTTGGGCTGAGGCTTGCATTCACGGGAGCTGTGAAAGACGAGATAATGGACATCGAAGAGCTTGCCTGCCACCTGCTTGTGTTTTTGCGTGATAACTACCCCTCATCGCTCACCGAGCGCTACAAAATGACAGATTTTGATAACCTCGAGGGTTACGAAATGCTTGAGCTTCTCGGCAAAAAACGCGGCTTTGTTGTGTCGGGCGGCGAGATAGACACCGAGCGCGCCGCACACATTCTTCTTGATGAATTCCGCGGAGCCAAGCTTGGCAGCATCACTCTCGAAAAGCCTGAACAGGAGAAGCGATGATGAACACAGATATTTTTGCATACGAAACCAAATGCCGAGCCATGGGCTATAGTCTCATAGCAGGCGTCGATGAGGCTGGCAGAGGCCCCCTTGCAGGCGCGGTGTATGCGGCAGCGGTTATTTTTGACGAGGGCGTGTATATAGACGGCGTCAATGACTCCAAAAAGCTCACACCCAAAAAGCGCGACGCGCTCTATGATGAAATAATTGCCAAAGCCAGAGCCTACAGCATTTGTGCAATCGATGAAAAGACAATCGACCAGATAAATATACTCGAAGCCACCTACAAGGCATTTCAGGGAGCCATAGAGGGTCTTTGCCCTGCACCCGACTATTGCCTTATAGACGGTAACCGCTCAAAGGGCATCACAGTGCCTCACGAGACGGTTGTCAAGGGTGATAGCCTCAGCTTTTCGATTGCGGCGGCTTCCATCCTTGCCAAGGTTGCGCGTGACCGATATATCGAAGAAGCCGACAAGCTCTATCCGCAATATGGCTTTGCCCTTCACAAAGGCTATGGCACCAAGGCTCACCTTGAAGCAATCGCCAAATTCGGCCCGTGCCCCATTCACCGCCTCACTTTCAAGGGCGTGAGGGAGCATGTGAAATGAGGGGCAAAAACGCTTCGGGCGCTCTTGGCGAAGAGTGCGCCGCAAAGCATCTTGAGAGAGCGGGCTATCGCATCATCTGCCGCAACTATCGCACGCGCCATGCCGAGATTGACATAATCGCAGTGCATGGCGAGTGCCTGTGTTTTGTAGAGGTCAAAACGCGCAAAAGCAAAAATTTCGGCTCGGCATATGAAGCGGTCAATTTTGCCAAGCGGCAAAAGATGATACTCGGCGCCAAAAGCTTCATGGCGGCAAATCCGTCATTTTCACAGTTCCGCTTTGATGTGGTCGAGGTGTATGGCAATCTTGAGGGCGACGGCTTTGCAGCTGATGAAATAAATGTAATTCAGAATGCATTTGAAGTATGACTTGATTTTGAATTGTTTTAATGGTAAACTAAAGAGAGGTACTGTATGGTTGGTTATGCAGCTTCGGCAGATGAATCGGGCAACTGCCAAAAGATAATAGTCGCGGTGCTATCTGATGATGGTTTTGGCAGTGAGGTCTATGCGGTTTCGCGTGATTTCAAGCTTGTGCACTCTGTGGATGGTGTGGGCGCTTTTTCGGTGCCTTATGCTGAGATTGCCCATATTGCAACGCTTCTTCACATAGAAGAGCTCAGGCTTTCGTGCGCGTGCAAGATTGAGTGGAGCTTTTGTGAGGGCTATGGCACGGAGATTCTGAAGACCGACCTTCTTGACAACGCGTGGCTGCCCCTGCCTTTGTATAACGAAAACTGTGAGGTGCCATGCGTCAATGTTACCGATGTTTTCTTTGCACATGTGCCCAAGCCGTTGGAGGCATCGCTTGTGTGTGACATGCTAAACTCTCTGGTGCTTCGCTCAGGTCTTTTGGTGTCGCACCCGTTTTGCAACTGTCACAACTCGGTGTTTTGCAGTGTGGACATTATTGAGCCCCTGATGAAGCTTTTGGGTGATGAGTGTCCGTTTGCCTCGCCTCAGCTTGATGTTGGCAGCTATAAAGCAAAGAGCAAGCTCAATGAAAGTGATGTGCTCTCAGCTCTTAGCTCTTGCAGATTCCCATCTTCGTCATATGACGGCAACTCTCTTAGCTTTCTGATTGATGCCAAAAGAGATTGCCAGAGAGGCATAATTGATGATTTTGCACATTGCATAGTAAACAAAAGCGGTTGGAAAGCTTTTGCATTGCTTTTTTCAGAGCATATATCCAAAATGACCGACAGATTGCTTTCGCTTTCGCAATCACTTGTCATAGCAGGCAATGTTGACTCTGCAGGGGATGTTATGTACCTCAGCTTTTATGAGCTTCACAATGCCTTTGCCTTTTATGATGCAAGGCTTAGTCTCAAAAAGGCTGTCCGTACATCAAAGAAACGGCAACGCATATTAAACGGGATTGATATCCCTGATTATATATAAAGGAAAAGAGGAAAAAAGTTATGAAAATCAAAGAAGGTTTTATCTTAAAAGAAATCGCAGGCAGCTTTGTTGTGGTGCCTGTGGGGGATGACCTGGTGGATTTCACTCTCATGATAACCACCAACGAAACAGGCGCATTTTTGTGGAACTGTCTCTCACAGGACAGAAGCGAGCAGCAGCTCGTAGATATGCTCAAATCAGAATATGAAGGTGCCGATGATGCTCAGCTTGCAGCCGATGTGGCAGAGTTTGTGGCGCTTCTCAAAGAAAACAATGTAGTGGAGTAATATATGATATCAAAGAAGATAAAGCCAAGCATCACCGAGCTTGCGCCCCTCATATGCCAAAGCCTTGATGAGGGCAAGGATGTCAAGCTCACTGTGACGGGAATGAGCATGTATCCCATGCTTCGCGACCAGATGGATAATGTTATAATTGAAAAGGCAGATTCGTTTTGCAAATATGATGTGATTCTCTACAAGCGTGCCAATGGTCAATATGTGCTTCACCGAATTGTGGGCGTGCATGGCGGCAGCTTCTCTCTTGCAGGTGACAATGAGCGAGTCAGGGAGTACCCTGTGGAGAGGGCAAGCTGCATAGGCAGAATGAAAGCCTTTGAACGCTCGGGCAAAACATATGATGCCCATGTATGGTGGTACAGGCTCTATTCCCGAATATGGGTGTGCTTTTTTCCGTTTCGCCGCAGCATGGGCAAGGTGCTTCGCCTGATAGCGAGGATGTATAAAAGATTAAACAAGAGGTAAGACCATGAAAAAGAAAAGCTACAAGACTATAAGCTGGCTTTTTGATAACTCAAAATTTGCAATGTGGCGCATAATTGTGCTCACTATCTGCGCGGTTGCGGTGTCATACATTGGCGTAAGATTTGCTCTTGTGTCCAAAGAGCTTCTTGACATCGCCGTGGGCGGTGGCAGCATATGGGCAGCAGTGCGCTCTCTGGCAGTGCTGGTTGTAGGTCAGCTATCTTTGCAGATTGCCTACACTCTCATTCACCTGCACACCGAGACGCAGCTCAAAAACCGCCTCCAACGCAAAATCTTCCGCACTCTTTTGGGCAAAAAGTGGGCAGAGCTTTCAAAATTTCATTCGGGCGAGCTTATGAATAGACTCAACAGTGACACAGGTATTGTCACAACCAATGTAATGAGCCTTGTGCCAAACATTTTTGCCTTTGCTTCGCGCATTGTGCTCGGATTTTCGGCTCTCTATGTGCTTGACAAAAGCTTTGCACTTGTCTTTGTCATCATAGGTCCTTTTGTGATGATAGTGGCAAGGCTCTACAGTAAATTCGTAAAGCCGCTTCACAAAGAATGCCTCCAAAAGCAGGGCAAGACTCACTCGTTTATGCTCGAAGCTCTGCAAAATGTGCTGGTTGTCAAATCATTCGGCGTGTATGAGCGCATAGCCAAAATGGCAGAGCACTTTCAAAAAGATAATCTTCGCTCAATTATGAAAAGGGGCTACATAAGCATCTTTGCCAACATTCTCTTCTTTATTTCCCTCACCATAGGCTACTACTTTGCAGTTGCATGGTGTGCCTATAAGATATCGGCAGGGGTCATGACGGTGGGCACCTTCACCGCCATCATTCAGCTTGTGGGTCAGGTGCAGACCCCGTTCAAGGAGCTTGCCTCGGTTGTACCTCAGGCATATGCCATGACCGCTTCGGCAGAAAGGCTCATCGAGCTTGAAGATATTCCCGACGAACAAAAAAGGTATCATAATCCCGATTGCCTGCATATATATAATAAGATGCAATCGATATGCGTAAATGATGTGTCATTTGCCTATGATAATGAAGAAATCCTAAGCGGAGCATCGGTGAGAGTTGCCAAAAACAGCCTCACCACCATCTCGGGCATCTCGGGCATAGGCAAAAGCACTCTCATGAAGCTCATGCTCGGCATATTAGAACCGTCGGGTGGAAGCGTGACATTTGAGTGTGAAGACGGCGAAGCCTACGAGGCAGATGCATCGCTAAGACCCCTCTTTGCATATGTGCCTCAGGGCAACATGGTGCTTTCGGGCACGGTGCGTGAGAACATAAGCTTCATGAGCGACTCTGTGACAGATGATGAGATAATCGCCGCTGCAAAGACGGCGTGCATATATGATGTGATAGCCGAGCTTCCCGATGGGTTTGCCACAGTGCTCGGCGAGGGCGGCTCAGGTCTTTCGGAAGGTCAGCTCCAGAGGCTCGCCGTTGCAAGAGCCATATGCTCAGGCGCTCCCATTCTTTTGCTCGACGAGGCAACCTCAGCGCTCGACGAAGCCACAGAGCATGAAATGCTCACGAAGATAAGAAACCTCAAAGACCGCACCTGCATAATCATAAGCCACAAGGAATGTGCCATCCGCCTCAGTGACAGCGTCATTGCCATTAAAGATGGGAAAATTATCCAAGATGGTGTATTGTGAAAAATATACAACTATCCTTCGTTCAAATTGTGCATAAATTACACAAAAATTTTTAAAAAAAGTGTTGACATCTACAATTTATTTTGATAAAATAATCATAACGAAAAACATAGATAAGGAGATGTATGTCAAAATGAAAAGCAGAAAATTTAAAGCTGTATTAGCAGCTGTATCTGCTATCGCAGTACTCGCTACTGCAATGACAGGTTTTGCAGCAACAATCAACACAGTAACCACTTACAACGTTGGCTCTACTAACAAAGCAACCGTAAGAACAATTGTATCAGGTCTTGAAAACAAGACTGCAGAGGTAACTCTTCTTGTTAAGACTGTTCCTGGTGCAGGTGTTGGCGGTTCTGCAATCGCGTACATTGATCAGAAACCTGCTTCTGCTGGTGAGGCAATCTTCGAGTATCAGCTCGACAAAACTGCTCTCAGCGATGCAACTCAGGCAACTGTTATCAGTGGTAACACTGATGGCGAAGCTGTGACAAATACTGCTGGTAATGATGACCTCAACGTAAAAAATCTTGCGGATGATGTGCAGACTGGCTACACCATAAGCTATGAAAATGAAGCTTATGGTAATGGCGATGGAAATGTAACAGCTATGGTTACTGTTACTGACGCTACAAAAAAGATCAAATCAATCACTGTAGGCGAAAATGATTATACAGCTACACCTGGAGCAGTTGTTGTTCCCGTTAAAGCTGATGGTTCTCTTGAAACTATTAATGTAGAGCTTGAAGCAAATGAAGTAGAAGCTAGTGTTACTGACAAAGTGATTACTGCTAAACCAGTGAATGGTAAGTATGAGGTTGTTGCTATAGTTAAATACGAAGGCACAACTGTTAATGAAGTTGGTGTTACTTACGAGGGTCAAGAATTCCGTTCGGTGCATGACGACACAAACGACGGTATCGTAGCTATTAAACTCATTGCTAATGAAGATATCAGTAGTAATGTAGGAACTTATATAAAATAATTTAGCAGAGAGGAGATATTTATTATGAAAACTTATGTAAAACCCACAGTAGATGTCGTTGAACTTTCTGTTAAAGAAAATATGGCAGCTCTTCCAGATGCAGTTAAAGGTGAAGTTAGTTTCACTTATGGCGGGGCTACATACGATAATTATACTGCTACTGTATATGATCTTACAGCACAAGCTACATCTAATACTGCTCTTTAATTCGAAAGTTTATATTTACTTAAATATATCAAAAGAAAGGTTGACTTATCTGTCAGCCTTTTTTTTGAATAAAGCACTTGATTTTTATGTAGGTACAATATTATGTTAAAAAAATATTCTATTGCAGATTTCAATATAAGCGTTGATATCAACAAAGATGATGATTTTTTCTATGAAAGACTTTCGGCATATGAGTCTGATTTTGGCTGTGAAGCTGATATAAGCTTTTCACTCAGGCGCACCTCGCGCACCATCAAGGCTGATTATACCAATCTTCAAAAAATTGGTGCCGACAAGTATTATTGCAAGGTGGACGGCTCGGATGCAATCATCAACTTTGACCCTCAAAAGGGCAAGATAATAGCTCTCACCAAATTTAATCTTGACTATAACCATGTTGACATATTGTCATATGATGTGTCGTGTGACTATGATTGGGAGCCTACTCATTTCAATCACAATCTCGTTGGCAATGCCATGAACTATGTGGCGGCTATGCATTCATCATTTGTGTTTCATTCATCATCGTTAGCCTGCTCTGATGGCGGTGTGCTTTTTTCGGCACCGTCGGGCACAGGCAAATCCACCCACACAGGACTGTGGCTCTCGGAATTTGATGATGTAGAGATTATCAATGATGACACACCTATCATACGATTGAATAATGACGGCAATGTGGATTTGTGCGGCACTCCCTGGGCGGGCACCACGGGCATAAATGTCAACAAAATTGTTCCTCTCAGGGGCATTGTGTTCATATCCCGCTCAGATTCCAATGCCATTGAGAAGCTATCTTCTCAGGAGGCACTGAGACTGTTTTTCGAAGCTGTTTTGCCACCGCTTAACCCGCGTATGCATCTTGCATATCTTGACACAATCAAGTCTATATTTATGAATGTGCCAATCTACTCTCTCAGATGCAACATGCTTCCCGAAGCAGCTCTCGTGGCTCGTGAGGGTATATTTGGCAGATATAAATAAACAAAGGAGATATAATTATGAAAAGAATAATCTCATTAATCTTATGCTTAACTTTTCTTGCATGCTCACTCACTGCTTTTGCAGCTTCTTTTACTGATTTTGACGATAGCCACTGGGCTGCAAGCTATGTAAACGAGCTTGTGGCTGACGGCACCATCAATGGTTTTGAAGATGGTTCTTTCCGCCCTTCGGGCACAGTTACCAGAGCCGAATTTGTAAAGATGATTGGCAAAGGCCCCGACAGAGCACCTGCCGACTTTGCCGATGTGCCACAGTCGCACTGGGCATATGAATATATCATGACATCGGGTCTCGACCCTGTGTATGACAACACCTTCATGCCATCTCAGCCAATCACCAGAGGTGAAGTGGCAACCCTTTTGTGGAAAAGGGCAGGAAGCCCCATGGGCATCACTGCGCCACCCATTATCAATTCTCAGGGCAAAAATCGTGATGCTATCAGCTGGGTATACACCAATAGCATCATGACAGGTGATGACAACATCAACCTCCGCCTTGCCGACACTCTCACAAGAGCCGAAGCCGCAGCGCTCATTGTTCGTTCACGCAAAGTAAATGCTTCCACCGCCAAGACCAATTTCTATGATGCAGCATCACCCGAAGTGCTCAAAGCTGCCTATGATGCTTTTGGCTTTGTGGACAAAGAATATTCAGAAACTGCCACCCTCACCAATGGTGAGCTTGCTATGGCGGCAGCCCGTTTGCTCTCTGGTCATGACAACCCCGACTATCCCGGTGTGTCTGCAACCGTGAGCTTTGAGCACAAATATGCTCAGCCTCTTAACATGCTTTGCCGCTACTATCTTGGCGAAGAAAATGACAATGCTGAGTATATCGAAAAAAATGCCACAGTCAAGGATGCTATCCTTGCTCTTACTTTTGCAACACTCAGAACATCTCACACCCCCATAAGCTTCGATGCTTCGGGTGCATCATATGCTGGAGTGACATCATCTACTCCTGATGCAGAAAGATTTTTGAAATATGCATATCAAAATGGCATATCTCTTTCTGCCGACATGACCCTCGATGCTGACAAGGACATCACCCTCAAGGAATTTGCTGCACTTCTTCTTGAATTCGATGGATTCTCAGGCTTCACCACCTTCAATTCTTTTGGCGCATCCAAATTCCCTAAAGACATGAAATTTGCCACCAATCTTGGCGCATATCCTGCGGGAAGTGATGACTATCGCATTATTGTAGCAGGTGTTCCAAACTATGTATATGAAAAAGCATATGTGGATGCAGTAAAAACTCCTGTCAAGACTTATGACATAACCAACCCGTTTGACGGAATTTTCAACACTATGTTTACTCAGCTCTACGAATCATGCGCAAGCAAGGGCACAAATATTTCCATTCTCTCATCGGCAGTTCTCTCGGCTGAAACTTCAAACGGTTACACATTCAGAGTGAAGCTTACAGTGGTTGAAAAGGGTAGTGCGGCAACTCTTTGTGACATAATCAAATGTGCAAATGCCGATATCGGAGCCAAGACTCTTTCAAATGGTGAAGAAATCTGGCTCGATATAAACACAGGCACACCGCTTAACACTCTCACAATCCCTCTGGCTAATGTATATGTAAATCAGCTTGTATAAACTCATTTTTTCACCAAAAATAGGAAGGTAATACAATGAAAAAGTTTTGCAACATCTTTGTTCTTTCGGCAATTGTCGCATATGGCATAAAGTTTTTGGTTGACGCAGTAATGTTTGTGTATACGCTCTATGGCAAAGGTGATCTGTATTATGATGACTGGTATCTCTTTTTGCCGCAGGTGGTGTCCACCATGTTTCTCACATTCTTTTACTGCCTGTTTCTTACCAAAAAGTTTCATGGCCTCTTTATCAAGATATCCACATCATTGATGATACTTTTAAACTTTGTGTTCATTGGTGTTTTGCTCTATGACAGAACCCTGGGCTATGTGTTTTATTTTGCACTGGCTGCAGCAGTCAACTTTTTGAATGCACTTTATATCAAGTGTAACATAATCCCTGCCAGAAAACCGGGCGCCATTGAATACGGGCCAATGCTTTTTGAAATAGTATCATTTGCAGTGATGGCAATGTCATTATATTCAGTTTTCTGCGGTTTCCCTCTTGCATATAACAAAATTTTGCGTTTTTGGGACTACTATGATGTAATGGGAAGCATGAGAATGAATATAGTTTCGGCAGGAATCCTCTTCCTTCAGTATATTCTGTGCTTCAGAAATGACAGCGAATATGTGAGAGACAATATGTTTGATGAAAAGATGATTTTGCAGGAATTGATGGAAGAATATGAGAGTTGATGGGCAAATCGCGTCATATTCAGCATTTGCGACAATTTGCGCGCTTTAAGTTTATGCAAAATGACTATAAAATTGTTGATAATTCTACTTGCAACAATTGGAATTATCTGTTATAATAACTATAGTTCAAATTTTTAGGAGGTAGTAGGTAGAAATGAACAAAAGTGAATTAATTGCTAAAATAGCAGAAAAATCAGAATTATCCAAAAAAGACGCTGAAAAAGCTTTAAACGCATTCGTTGACAGTGTTACTGATGCACTCGTTGCAGGTGATAAAGTTGTTCTCGTTGGCTTCGGTTCCTTCGAAACAAAGAAGCGTGCTGCAAGAAAGGGTAAAAACCCCCAGACTGGTGCAGAAATCAATATTCCTGCAACAACAGTTCCTGCTTTCAAAGTAGGTAAAGCTCTTAAAGACGCTGTAAAATAATTCAGATTTCAAATCCCTGTCCTGCATAAGGGCAGGGATTTTTTTGTGCTTTAATACATATAATAAAATGTCCTTGTGTTGCATTGTCGATAGTTTTGTGTTATAATTATTTTGAATATCAAATTCGGAAAGGGCTGAATTATATGAGAGTATGTATTTATGGTGCATCGAGTGCCAAAACAGATGAAAAATACATCCTGGCAGTAGAAGACCTGGGTGAGACCTTAGCCAAAGCAGGGCATGGGCTTGTGTATGGAGCAGGCGCCAATGGTCTTATGGGTGCAGCAGCCCGTGGGTTCACAAAGGGCGGCGGCCACATCATTGGCGTTGTGCCTCACTTTTTCAACATCGACGGCATTTTGTATGACAAATGTGACGACACGATTCGCACCGAGACCATGCGTGAGCGCAAGCAAATCATGGAAGACCATGCCGAGGCATTTGTGATTGTACCTGGCGGTGTGGGCACCTTTGACGAGTTTTTTGAAATCCTCACTCTCAAGCAGCTTGGCCGACATCAAAAGCCCATCATCATATACAATCTCTTTGGCTACTATGACAAAATGCTTGAGTTTTTGAAGGTTTCAGTGGCAGAGAATTTCGTGTCTGATGTTTCTTTGGGTCTTTTTGAAGTTATATCAGATGAAAGAGAGCTGCTTTCTTATCTCAACGATTACAAAGCAAGCGATTTGACTATTAAAGATACAAAATATATATAGGATATGAATGAAATGAAAACAAGCAGAGAACTTTTTAAAAACATACTTATTGAGCTTCACAAAGCAGCTCAGGAAAAAGGCTACACCGAAAAAGACGCCATCATGGTCGAAGACCTTTTGGACAGAGGCTTTCGCTATAGCCTCGACTGGCTTGCCGACACCGAGTTCTACTCTACCTTCAAGGGCAACATGGTGGGCTATTATCTTGGATTGTGTGTGAACTGCTTGTGCGGAGGTCTTGCAATGGCCGACGCATGGGCAGACGGTGACGATCGCTTATCTGGCATGAAATATGACGAGATATATGATGGCGGAGTGTGGAACAATGTGTTTGTTTTGCTCGAAATGACAAATGACAATGACAAAAAGGATTTCCAGAACTTCATCATCGAAATGTATGAAAAATGGGTGGTTGAACTCAAAGACTATTTCAAGCAGCCCGGTGCCAATGACTATATCTCAAAAACCCTTGCTGCATTTTTTCAGCTTGGTGTCACAATGCGCCTTGAGCTTTTGGGGTATTGACACATGGCAGACTATATATACACAGTTTCCAAAAAGAAGTTCTATCCTCTTTCGCCGCGCATTGAAGATATCGACATTGCCGACATTGCCCATGCTCTTTCGATGATTGCAAGAGCCAACGGGCATTTCCCCCAGTTTCATTCGGTTGCGCAGCACTCCATTGAGTGCGCCCGCGAGGCGTTGGCACGAGGCCTTGGCAGCAAAATCGCGCTAGCGTGCCTTTTGCACGATGGCGCCGAGGCGTATATGGCTGATGTGACCACCCCTGTGAAATCAAGGCTTGCAGACTACAGAGTGTATGAGGACAAGCTCATTGACATGATATATCAAAAATTCATTGGTGCTCTGAGTGATGAAGAAAAA
>JAFYUA010000074.1 GCA_017549745.1 Clostridia bacterium
CCCTGTGAGGAGAGACGGTAGCCAAATTCTCTGATGAGCTCTTCGATGCGGTTGTCAATCATGCACTGGGGAATGTCGATTTCGGCATTTTCGCATACTGCTTCAACGAGCTTGTTTTCAAACTCAGCTTTGGTTCTTGCCTCGTTGGATTTGTCGAGCTTTTCTTTGATGCTGTTTTTGTAAGCTTCGAATGTATCAAATTCGCTTACATCTTTTGCAAAATCATCATCAAGCTCAGGAAGCTCTTTTACTTTGATTTCTTTAACAGTTACTTTGAACACTGCAGGTTTGCCCTTGAGCTCTTCTGAGTGGTACTGCTCGGGGAAGGTTACATTAACTTCGGTCTCTACGCCGATCTCGGCGCCAACGAGCTGGTCTTCAAAGCCGGGAATGAACTGGCCGCTGCCAATTTCGAGGGTGTGGTTGGTGCCTTTGCCGCCTTCAAATGCCACACCGTCGGTGAAGCCTTCAAAATCGATTACGGTGATGTCACCCATCTGCACTGCTCTGTCTTCAACGCTCACAAGTCTTGCGCTTTTTTCAGCGTTGGCTTTGATTTCGGCATCAACATCTTCGTCTTTGGTTTCATATACTGTTTTTTCACATTTGATGCCTTTGTATTCACCCAAAGTAACTTCGGGTTTCACTGTTACTGTGGCTGTGAGAACGAGGTCCTCTTCACCGCCGATGGTCTCGATGTCAATCTCGGGGCGGTCAACAGGCTCGATGCCTGCTTCTTTTACTGCATATTCATATGCTTCGGGGCATACAAAGTTCACTGCATCTTCGTAGAACACGCCTTCACCATAGTATTTTTCGATGATTTTTCTGGGTACTTTACCCTTTCTGAAGCCGGGGATAGTAATCTGCTTTACATTCTTTTTGTAAGCTTTGTCCACTGCTTTTTCAAAAGTTTCTTTGTCAACGCCGATTGTGAGCTTGACAGTGTTTTTTTCAATTTGTTCGTTTTTTATAAGTTTCATCTGTAGGAAACCTCCCAAATAAAATTTTTGATAATATAATGTATATCAACCGGATTACAAATCCAGATTACACGGGGTAAACGCAAGGTGATCTGCCGAGACGAGAGCATATGTAACTCCTCCCGACTCTCCCGAAAAGCATTCGCTGCGCGCGGGGCCGTGCAGATGCCCATAGAGGCATATGTCCACTCCATACATCTCCAATAGCTTTGCAACCGAGGGGTCAACCTCCCTGCTTGCACCAATTGGCGGATAGTGCAGCACCGCTATGCGGCGAGTGATTGACGCATCAAGCTCGGCTATTCTTTGAGCAGCCTTGAGCGAAAGCTCAAGCCTTATGAGCTCGCGGTCATATATCTTGCGGTCAGAGGCAGTGAAAGAATCCAGCGATGGAACAATCCAGCCGCGGGTGCCCGAAATGACCGAGCCCTGCCACACAAAAGCGTCATTTTGCAAAAAGCTTACAGAGTCAAAACCGTTTGCTTGAGTGAACGCCTTTAGCTTTGCCAGACTTTCCCACCAATAGTCATGATTGCCTCTCACAAGGAGCTTGTGGCCAGGAAGAGAATGCAGAAATTTAAAATCTTCTACCGCTTCTTCCAGATACATTGCCCACGAGATGTCACCACCAACAATGACGAGGTCATCGCTCGAGACACAGGAGCACCAATTGTCATATATTCTTTCCATGTAATTGTGCCAGGCGGAACCGAAAATATCCATTGGCTTGTCGGCAGAAAGCGAAAGGTGAAGATCGCTCATTGCATATACAGCCATATGTATGTTCCTCCTTACTTATACAATTAAATCATATTATATAACATATTTTTCATAAAATCAAGTTGTTATTTGTACAAAAAAGTGATAATATATTGTCAGAAAATTATTTTAAAGGTATAATAAAATGAAAATATTACACAAAATGACAAAACATGCAAGTCTCGTTTTGCTTTTTGCGCTCCTCATCTATGCGAGCGCGGTGTCGGTGATAATGTACAACATCAATTATGCACGCGTATGCAACAAAGTAAACTCCATGAGCGATGAAGTTTTTATCCGATGCAAAATCGAGAGCTTTCCCGAGGTGAAAAATCAAAAGACTAAGCTTTGCGCAAGGATAGTTGAAAGCGGCAAAGGCTTTCTTGTGGGCGAGGGAGTGTATGTGTCGTCAAAAGGGCTCGGCTCCGAGCTCCAAAAAGGCGACATGCTGGAATTTACCGCCTTGCCCATCCTGGCAGACCAAAGCAGCAACGAGGGTGCATTTGACTGGCGCAATTATCTCAAAAGCCTTGATGTGTCGGTTGCATGCTATCCTGAGGGAAACAGAGTGAAAATAATCCGCTCTCACTCGCCCTTGCAAAAGATATATGACATGCGCCAGGCCTTTGTGGCAAAATGCAAAAACTGCATATCACCCCAGGGCGCGGCACTGGTGAGCGCCGTCATCACAGGCGAGCGCACAGGCATTGACGAAGAAAGCAAAGATGCATTTCAAAAATCGGGCATATATCACATAGTAGCCATATCGGGGCTGCATCTCAACCTATTTGTGCTCGGAGTGTACGCCGCCATAGCTCGCATCAGAGCAAAGCGGCGCAAAAAGGCGGTGCTTTCGTTTGCAGCAAGCAGCATTGCAGGAATTTTTGTGATGATATTCACGGGGTTTGGAGTGTCGGTGATAAGAGCGTTTGTGATGATGCTCATTTTAGGCGGCGGAGCCGTGATGAGGCGAGAATATGACAGCAAAAATGCACTCTGTATGGCATTTTTTATAATAATCATCATGCCGTTCACTGTGTACAGTGTGGCGATGTGGCTTTCGTTTCTCTCCACTCTCGGTGTGATACTGAGCATGGACATTGTAAAATCGCCAAGGCTTGAATTCTTGCATGAAAATATTGTGGGCACCACATTTGTCACATCGGCAATGACCACCATTCTCACCCTGCCCGTGACTGCATCGGCTTTTGGATATATTCCGCTGTATGGCTGGATTGCCAATGTGCTTGTGCTGCCGTTTATGCCATTTTTCATGGGCTCGGCGATTGTGTTTGCTTTTGTGCCCAAGGTGTGCGCGCCCATCTTCGGCTATGCACTCACAGGCATGGCGGCATATATCACAGGGGTGGCAAAAGGTGTGGCGGCGCTGCCGCATGCTGCAATAAGCATCTATGGCGGTGTTATCTCAGCTATAATATTTGTGATATTGGCAGGCGCACTGCTCATTTACCTCATACACAAAGAGGCGTTTCGCAAAGCAATTGCAATTATATTGATTTTGACAGTTGCGGCAAGCGGTTTTTTGGTGTATAATAAGCTAAATGACAATTGGCTCTGCATCACCTTTGCCGATGTGGGGCAGGGAGATTGCACATTAGTGCAAAAGGGTGCTCAGAGCATCATGATTGATGCAGGCACTCAGGGCGATCCAGGCTACAGCGCAGAGTCAATCAGCTCAATGCTGAGAGCCAAAAATATTTCAAGGCTCGATGCAATGATTATAACCCATTTTCACACTGACCATACCAACATTGCCGCATCATTGCTTGAAGCTACCAAAGCAAAAAGGCTGATTGTGCCCCTGTATTATGACATCAGAGACAGTGAGGCGCGCCAAAACAGGCAAAGGCTTTTGCAAGCGGCAGTAAAGAGCAACACTGCAATAGAACATGTGGCGGCAGATTGCGTGGTAAGCCTTGGCGCGGATACTGCCATTGAGGTGCTCTCGCCTGATAGTGACCTGTATGCCGAAAACAACGACATGTCGCTTGTGCTCAGGCTAAAGCATGGCAAAACTGTGGTGATGATGTTTGGCGATGCCGAGGAGAAAGGGCTCGAAAAATGCCTTGATTCAGGCATCGGCTGTGACATAATGAAGCTGCCGCATCACGGAGGCTACAGTGAAAATTCAAAGCTCATCATAGAAAAATGCAATGCAAAGCTTGCGGTGGCATCGTGCGGCAAAAACAACAGCTACTGTCACCCTGACCGCCGCATACTAAAATTTGCCGAAGATGCCTCGTGCGATGTGTATAGCACCGACATTTGCGGCGCAATCACAGTGAAGGCAAACAAAAACAAAAAAATAAAACTCTCCACGAGGTGAAACGATGGCAATAAAAGAAGATATAAAAAGCGGCAATTTCAAAAGCGTGTATCTTATGTGGGGCGAAGAAAACTTCCTCAAGGACTACTACAAAAAAGCTCTTACCGCCAAGGTGCTCGACCCCACCCTTGCCGATTTTAACTACATGGAATTCAATGGCGAAAAACCTGACCCCGAAAAGGTGACGGAGTTTGTGAGCTCATATCCTTTTATGAGCGACAAAAAGGTGCTCTATATACGAAACAGTGACCTTTGCAAAAAGGCTAACGATGCCGACAAGAAATTCTGGCAAAACCAGCTTAGCGATGTGCCTGATTTTGTGATAATAATATTTTCCGAAACCGAGGTGGACAAGCGCAATGCCATCTACAAGGCAATCGCCAAGGACCATTCGGCAGATGAATTTGCTTTTCAGAAAGAAGCTGACCTCTGCAGCTGGATAAGGCGCTATGCCCAAAGCCTTGGCAAGAGCATAGGCCCAAGCGAGGCGGCGCACCTTATAGAATGCTGCTCGCAGAGCATGTATATCCTCAAAGGTGAGCTTGACAAGCTCGCATCATACTGCCACGATCGAGGCGAAATCACGACCTCCGACATTGACCTTTGCTGCTGCAAGGTGCCTGAGGACAGAGTCTTTGACATGATAGAGTATCTTCTGGCAGGC
>JAFYUA010000075.1 GCA_017549745.1 Clostridia bacterium
GGGGCAGCGAAAGCTACAAAGACTATTATGACAACCTTGGTGGAGGAGATGACCCATTTAGCTGGATAAAGGTTATTCCCACCATGAGCACCGAGGTGCAAAATGCCACAGGCTATGACCACGCAGGCGAATTTGAGTGTTCAATACTTATGGCACTCTATCCCGACGCGGTAAAGCTCGAAAGACTACCAGACATCAAGCACTGGTTTACAGAGAGCGCCTATAACGCCAACAAAGAGATGGGCGATAAGATGGTGAAGCTCTCACTTGAATATCTTGAAAAAACAGTGATTTAACAAGCTGTATAAAGGAGATTGACATATGTTTAGATTAGGCGTGATAGGATTAGGCAACAGAATTTACGGAGGGGTTCTTTCCGCTTTGTATGAACGAAGCAAAGATTGGAAAGTAACCGCCGTGTGTGATATTGATGTTGACAGTGTGAAACAAAAGATTGCTGATAAGCCTCAGTATTTTTCAGACGATGTAAAAACATATACCGATGCAGATGAGATTTTAGCCAACGAGCAATTTGATGGTATAGTCATTGGAACTCGTTGTTCTACTCACACAGACATAGCAATCAAAGCAATGGCGAAAAAAGTGCCGATTTTCTTGGAAAAACCTGTGTGCACCAATATGGAAGATTTGCATAGATTGAACGAAGCACGAAAAAAGTATAATCCGCAAGTCCTAGTATCATTTCCGTTGCGCTATACAGACCTTGCTATTTTGACAAAGGAAATCATTGATTCGGGCAGAATAGGCGAAGTGTTGCAGGTTGATGCATACAATGATGTTCCATATGGCAGAGTATATTATCATTCTTGGTATCGTGATGAGAATGAAACAGGTGGACTATGGCTGCAAAAGGCAACACACGACTTTGATTATTTAAACTATATTTTGGGTGACAGTGTTGAAGAAATCTTCGCCCATTATGTCAGAAAGCTATTCAAAGGTGATGTGCCTGCCGGCATGACTTGTGATTTGTGCGAAAAGGCAGGCACTTGCCCTGAAAGCCCTGATATGGTAAAAAATATTTATCGTGACGAAAGCTTTGGGCCTTATTGCTGTTTTGCTGAGGACACAGGGAATGAAGATTGCGGCAGTGCACTACTTAAACGCAAATCGGGTGCAATTGTCACATATTCTCAGAACTTTTTTGCCCGTCATGAAGCAGCACGACGAGGAGCGCGTTTTTATGGTTACAAAGGTACCGTGGAGTTTGATTGGTACAAAGGCGAAGTTAAGGTATATATGCACACCGCACCGAGAGTTGAAACATATACCTATAAAGATGACGGTACTCACTTTGGCGGTGACACCAAAATGGCTAAGGAGTATCTGCAGATGCTAAATGGTGAGAGTAATGTATCTTATCTCAAAGACGGCATAGAAAGTGCACTCATTTGCATGATGGCAAAAGAATCATGTGAAACAGGCAAAAACATGAAAGTCATGGAATTGTAAAATCAAGATATAATAGTTAAATGCAGAATGGGGGATTATAATGCCATTGATAGATATGTCCGTTGAAAAGTTGTTCAAATATATGGGTTCATCCCCATGCCCTGAGGATATGGATGAATATTGGGATTCGGCACTTAGAGAAATGAATGGGGTGAATCCTGATGCCGAATTTGTGAAAAAAGACTTTCCGTCAAAAATTGCTGATATGTATGACCTTTATTATACAGGCACAAAAAATGCCAGAATTCATGCGAAAGTTGCAGTTCCCAAGAATCACGAAAGTAGAATGCCTGCCGTTTTGATGTTTCACGGTCTTTATGGTTCATCAGATGAGTGGAGTTCGCTTTTGAACTTCGTATCGCAAGGATATGTGGTTGCTTTTATGGATGCACGAGGACAGGGAGGGTTTTCACAAGATGTTGGTATAA
>JAFYUA010000076.1 GCA_017549745.1 Clostridia bacterium
GTGTGGATTGATGCACTTTCCAACTATATCACAGCTCTGGGATTTGACACCGAAGCAAATTCCGACCTATATCGCAAATACTGGCCTGCCGATGTTCACATCATAGGCAAGGATATTCTCCGTTTCCACACAATCTACTGGCCCATAATGCTCATGGCACTTGGTGAGCCTTTGCCAAAGCAGATATTTGGCCATCCGTGGTTGCTTTCGGGCAATGACAAGATGAGCAAATCCAAGGGCAATGTAATGTATGCCGATGATTTGGTTAAGCACTTTGGCGTTGATGCAATCAGATATTATGTGCTTCGCGAAATGCCCTTTGCTGCTGATGGTACCATCACATTGGAAACCATCATTTCACGCTACAATGCAGACCTTGCCAACACTTTAGGCAATCTTGTGAACCGTACTGTTGCTATGGTCAACAAATATTTCGGCAAGGAGCTCATCAATCCCAATATGACAGACGATGTGGATTCTGAGCTTATCACAATGTGCACTCAGACAGTGGCAGATGTCAGCGAGCGTATGAAAGAGCTCAAAGTGGCAGATTCTCTGGAGTTCATCATGAGCCTTGCCCGCCGCTGCAACAAATATATCGACGAGACAATGCCCTGGGCACTCGCCAAAGATGAATCAAAGGCTGACCGTCTCAGAACTGTGCTTTGCAATCTCGTTGAGGGCATACGCTTCATTGCAGTGCTTCTTTCATCATTTATGCCCGAAACATCAGAAAAAATCTTTGCGCAGATTAATAGCACAGACACTTCCTATGACACTCTAAGTGCATTTGATTCATGCAAGACCATTTGTGTAGGCGAGGCAACACCTCTCTTTGGCCGCCTTGACGAAGCAAAGAAGCTTGAAGAAGTGGCAAAGGATATGTTTGGCGAAGCTGAAGAAGAAAAGAAAGCCGATAGCAAAAAAGACAAAAAAGAAAATAAAAAGGCAGATCCCGAGACAAGCGCCGAAATCGGCATAGACGATTTTGCCAAGGTTGAAATGAAGATAGGCGTAGTGCTTGAAAGCAAGAATGTTGAGGGTGCCGACAAGCTCTTGGTGTCGCAGATAAAGATTGGCGACGAGGTGCGCCAGATAGTGTCGGGCATAGCCAAATATTATAAGCCGGAAGAGCTCATTGGCAAGAAAGTGGTTGTTGTAACCAATCTCAAACCCGTGAAGCTCAGGGGCGTGCTTTCTCAAGGCATGATTCTTGCAGCACAAGACGGCGACAAGCTATCCGTGCTTTCGCCCGACAGGTTAGATGACATTGCTGACGGCAGCCAGATAAGCTGAATATAATTATAAAAATGACATTGGTTTTTGCCGATGTCATTTTTGCTTGAAAATAAATTGCTTGAAATTTCGTTTGGGGTATTGTATAATATAGTCACAGCATAATTATATAATAAAGTAGATATCCCGAAAGGAAAATATATATGAAAAGATTATTCTTGTTTTTGCTTTGTGCACTCTTTGTAATCTGCGCAGTGCCTGCACAAGCAACCAATATATCATATAAGATAGATTCTGTGGGCATCAGCATAGCTCTGCCTCAGGAGATGTATGTGTTTACGCGCCAGGTCAGACCCGATGATGAACGCATTTCCGCTTTGGGGCTTACCTACGAAGCTCTCATGTCATCATTTGAATCGCAGGATATGTATCTTGAAGCCATGGACACCGAGGCTTTCAATGAGATTGTGGTGATATCTGAGCCCACTTCCGATATCAACTATTATGAACTCGGATATGACGGACTCTACAATGCTGCAATTGCCGAGGAGAAATCTCTTGAAGCGGCTGGCCGCAAGATTAAAAGCTCAGACCTTTTTGAAAACGATGATATTGATTTTGTAAAAACTGTGTCGGTGTCAAATGATTGTCAGGTGCAATATACCACTGTGTACAATGGCAAAAAAATAAAAATCAGACTCATTGATTTCGACGGCAAGATCACAGAGGACGAAGCCGAAAGCTTTGAGAACATTGTGGAGACGGTTGCCTTTGCTGCGCCGCCTGCAGTCGAGCCCAAAAAAGAAGAACCTGAAAAACCTGATGATGCACAGATTGAGACTTCGGCGGAGCCTCAGATTGCCACATCATCTGCCGAGAGTGCGGCAGATGCAGGAGTGGACAAGCTTGCTGGGCTCCTCATCATAATTGCCATTGCCATTGTCATCTGCACTGTGCCTGCACTTCTTTTCCGCTTTGTGTTTGCAGGTGGGGGAATGTCACGGGGCGGTGCCAAGGTGTTTGCGTTTTTCTACAGTGCTGCCATGGCGGTGTTGTTCTATTATGCTGTGACAAGATATCCCCAGCTTCATCTGAGCATATATCTTTGCATTATTCCTGTTTTATGGAGCTTTGCTATATACAAAATTGTCAAAAGATAAATGATTTAAAGGCAATGTTTTTCGCAATTGAGATAAACATTGCCTTTTTTAAAAATTTTTTAAAAAAAGTCTTGACTTTAAAAGTAAAAAGTATTATAATAATTAAGTCGCTGATGGCGGCACACAAAAATGGGAGCTTAGCTCAGCTGGGAGAGCATCTGCCTTACAAGCAGAGGGTCATAGGTTCGAGCCCTATAGCTCCCATCATATATGGCCGAGTAGTTCAGCTGGTTAGAATGCCAGCCTGTCACGCTGGAGGTCGAGGGTTCGAGCCCCTTCTCGGTCGTA
>JAFYUA010000077.1 GCA_017549745.1 Clostridia bacterium
CTGTATACCTTTGAAAAATCCGTATAATTAGGATTATTACCATCTATAAGCTCGCCGCTCTTAACTGAATATACAGGTTCAATTCCCCTTATACGGCCATATCTGTTGGTAGAAATTCTTATTATATCACCTTTTTGGGGGAAGTAGCTTTTGCCGTTTAACAGCAGCCCTTCAAGCACACTTTCCGATTCGGTGTAGTATGTAGCATTATTGGCAGCAGAAGCAAATATTGAAATTTTATAGCTTGCTTCGCCTTCGGGATTGAGTGCTTTTGAAACTTCATTTACAACGCAAGGTGCGTGGTCATCGGGAAAATTGAAGCCATATTCGGGGTTGTGAGTCTGCACGATAGCATCAGCAATAATTCCTTCGCCGTCGGTGTATGCAGTAAAGGTAATCTTAGAGTTATTGGCAAGAGATGAAACATTCTTAATGTAATAGTCATCATCGTCTGCACTTTTACCAGGCTGAGGAACATACATATAAAGGGTTTTGTCACTTACTGCCAGCTGGTCTGTGCCCTGATAAAACACCATAGGGCTCTTTTTGTATTGCCATTCTTTGTTGTCTTTTAAAACCTTGAGTCCGCTATCAGAACCCGCTACTGTATCAATATAGGAAATTTCACCGCTGTTATTTAGCTTGCCAATGAAAACTTGCGGAGTTAAATTTCCCAACTCGGTCATATCGGAGGTGTTTTTGAGCACCTTTTTGACACCATCCAATTCAAGCTTTTGAGCGAGAGGGATGATTTTTATGTTTCCATCAGAATCCATAAGCTTAATTTTTGGTTCAGGAGTCAACCCACTGCCTGCTTTTATGTCTATGAGATAGTAGAATTTTTTGTCAGTGTGTCCAAGCAGGTTATAGCTTGCTATTTTGCCTTCTATGTCAAAATAAAAGCATGCCGACAATCCAACATATATCTCATCGTAAAGGTTGTCTGAAAAAACCTTGGCTACATCATAGGTAACACCGCCAACTTCTATTTTCTTTTCATCCTTGGAATATTTCTGGCTTACCTTGCCTTCAACCTCTCCAGGTACATAAACAACTTTTACAAGCTCATCTTTTTTACTTTTTGAAATTGATACAGCATCCCACTGAGCCAGCTCATTAACCTCAAAAGGAGTCTGGTCGGGTGTTAAAAATTCTACATTTTCGAGATTGGCGAAATTTATGGGTTTGTCACCAAACTTGAACCACAGGGTATCACTTAGCTTGTCATATGTATCAACGACATAATTTTCGTATTTTGTAATTTTTACAACATCAATATCTTTGTCACCATCATTGCTGATAAGCTCGATGCTGCCTGTTTCTATGTCAAAATCATCGGGTGACGGAGCCTTGGTGAGAACACCGTTATATATTACTGCCACAGATGAAAGCTTGATGGCTACTTCTTCATCTTCGCCTTTTTCATCTTCATAATAAATGATTCCGTCTTTGAAACCGTCCAGATTTAATGCGGAAATCTTTGTTATTTTGTTTTCGGCATTTGGAAGTGCATACAAAAGCTCAGGCTTACCGTCTTTGGGCTGGTGCACATATGCAGTTACATTATGGCCGATAAGCTCGGAGGCATTGCCAGATGAATCTTTCATTTTTTGTGTGCCAAGCATCAGCATGTCTTTGCCAAGGTCGAGCTCTTCGTAAATGCCAGTGTTGGCATTGGCAGTGATTATGGCATCTTTTTTGCAGACATCAAGGTAGGCACCAAAAATGGTCTTGCCGTTTGATGAATACATGTTGCCGCCATCTACAAAGCCCGAAATATCGAGTGCTTCTACCTCGGAGCCTACATCAACCAAAATCTGAGCTGCCTGTGCCATTGTGATGGAAGAAGATGCAGACAAATTGATGTATTTGGAAATCTTTGCTTTTACGGCAACTGATTCCACACTCAATCCGCTTTCCACAAGCTCACTGTAGCCTGCAAGATATACCAAGAGCTTGAGAAGCTGTGCATAGGTGGCTTCTTCATCGGGGCGGAAAGTGCCGTCACCAAAGCCGTTGATGTAGCCTGACTGATAGGCAGCAGAAATCTCGTTTGCATAAGGATGAGCCGCATCGACATCAGCAAAATCTGCACTGTAGTCGCCGACTGCACCTCTAATATGCATAACAGCCGCTACAAGCTCCCCTCTGGTGATGTTGGAATCCAGTCTTCCCATTATGCCTGAATCAAATATGCCAAGCTTTACTGCTATCTCAGAATATACAGAGTTTTCCTGCGCGGTCTGAGATGGAGTCTCAGCCACAACAGCAAAACACTGAATGCTGAGGATAAAGCAAAGCAAGACGGCAAGAATTTTCTTTGTTTTTATCATCTTGTTCACCCTTTCACTGTATGGTGTTATAAATCCTTAGTAATCACTAAAGTGATTGTATAAAATTTAAAGCATTTGTAATATCGGGAGAATTATCAGCTTTTGCCGAATATTCAAGTGCATAGTAACCATCATATCCGATGTCATTTAAAATTTTGATTGCCTCTTTAAACTTGACAATACCCTCTCCTACCCGTGCTTCAAACATGAATTTTCCGTCAAGAGTCCGAAGACCTCTGCCGCTTGGATTGGTATCAGAAAGAGTCACATCTTTTATGTGAGCGTGAACTACTCTGCTTTTAAATGCACTGAGAAAATCCAGGAAATCGTCACCTGCTTCGTATATGTTGGCAAAATCTGCAACAACGCCTACATCACGCTGCACATTGCCGAGAAACTCACCAAAGCCACTTATGCCATTGAATATGTAGCCTTGTTCTTCAAAAATGGTCTTGATGCCGATGCTTTGGGCATAGTCATAGACTTCTCTGACCGCATGTATGCCATCGGCAAAAAGTTCATCTTTGTATGGAAGAACTTTGAGAGGGTCTGCAAATTCACCAACTATTGTGTGATGAAGATAAGGTGAGCCCAGAATTTTTGCAATGTCGGCATATTTCTTTAGTCTATCAACATTTTCTTTGCCATGAGCAAAACTTACAAAAGCCGAAAGACACGGGCATATGACATTTTTGGAATCGGCATATTCCCTGATTTTTTTGGCTTCTTCTATATCAGGCTGTGAAAGTTCCCAAATCGACAGCCCCTCAAATGCATTCAGTCCATATTGGGCAGCTATGTCAATCATGTCATAGTAGGACTTTACACGAGGATACGGACGGGAATAAAAGCATATTTTTTTCATTGTACCAATCCTTTTAGTTGAATCATAATCTGGTGATAAGCTCATATATAACCTTTGCTGCCTGTGCGCGATTTACAGGCATTTGGGGTGCAAAGCTGCCATCACCCATTCCGTTCATTATGCCTGCAGCACTCACATAAGTTACGGCATCTTTGGCAAAATCACTCACCGAGGCAAAGTCGGCAAATGCAGCATCTGAAGCTACGCTTTGCAAGGTGCCTTTGGCTGCTATGGCTCTGTGCACCATAACGGCAAGCTGCTCTCTTGTGATGCATGTGCCAATGCCGAAGGTGGTGTCGGTGATACCTGCTACAAGCTTGGCATTATAGGCGCTTGCAATGTAGGGAACATACCACGCTCCATCCACCGAATCTGCAAAAGGTGCAACAGCACTGCCGTCTAATACGCCCGCTGCCAACACGAGCATCTTAACAAATTCTTCACGGGTTACGCTTCTTTCGGGCTCAAAGGTTTGTGCACCTGTGCCCTGTACTATACCTTTTTCCTGCAGGGCATAGATTGCGGTTTCTGCCCATTGGTAGTTTGCAATGTCAGTGAATATAGCGCCACTATCCTGAGGAGGCAGAACCTCTACAGGCTTTGTTGTCACGCTGAAGCCTGCGCCCGAAGAGCCTCTTTTGCCGCTATCGTTGGAGTCAGAGGGAGTGTCGGCTATTTTACCTGATTGTGTCAAAACCTTTTGGGCAAGCTGTGATACGGTGGCAAATTCAGACTGTGAATCATTGATTATTTTGGCAACATCGAGCTTTTGCACTGATGTGAGTGAAGAATATCTGCCTGTGTCCTCTTTGAGTATCACATCGCATTTGCTTATGATA
>JAFYUA010000078.1 GCA_017549745.1 Clostridia bacterium
AGCAGCAGAGCCTTGCAGTTGAAGATGTCAGCAACCCAGCAGAAAAATGCATTGAGATAAGCTCTTCTTTTTTCGGGTGTCACAAGAACCACTGTGAGCACTGTGAGCAGTAGTGCGGCAAACAGAGCAAGAACAAAAATTATTGACACTGTTTCCCACGGGTTGGTATAGGATTCGTAGCCGTAATAACCGTACATAATAAAACTCCTCCTTAAAACTGTTTTTCTATATTATAATATAAAATGTGCCAAAATTCAACACAAAAATCATCTTGAGGGTGATTTTTTGGATTTTGTGAGCAGCATATCCACTATGATAGCCGCTGTGGGGGCAAAATCCCTTGTGTTCACATGATTTTGAGCAAGCATAAATGACGACGCGGCATAGTCCTTCTTGGGCAGTGAAGCGGCAGAGTGGTCACCGTCGGGACAGTAGTATTCATAGAGCACTGCGCAGTTTTCATATTCTTTCATAACTGCATCAAGGCTCTTGGCTTTGAGCTCGTTGGCTTTGTCATGCATTTCATATTTTTCGAGCCCCTTGGCTATGAGGTAGCTATGGTGAATGTGCACAGGGCCACGCCAGAAATCGGAGCCATATTCATCCTCGTCGGCACAGAGCGACGGCACGCCGAATTTGCGGTTGAATCTTTCGGGTGTATTGAGGAATTTGAGCAGTGCCATGGCGCCTCTGTTTTCACACACTCCTGCAAAAAGCGGCAAAAATGATGCGGAGCTTTTCACCTTTTTGAGCATGTTGCTCACCACTGCACGGTCATAATATATCTTGTCATCTTCGTCAAAAAGAAGCTCGTTTACTGCATTTTTTATTCTTTCAAATACCACATCCCAATACAGCGCCTCGCCGTGCTTGTCTATCTGGTCGGCAATGAGGCTCATGTAGTGGGCTTCATTGGCAACAAATGCGGAGAGGTCAACACTGTCGAGAATTATGCCGTCATCAAAACGGGGCGAGTTGTCCATGGTGCTCTCTTTGCCAAAAAGCTCGGGCAGCTCATCGGTCTGCCATTCAAAGAGGTGGTTTTTGTTGATGTCGCGCGTTTCCATGATGTAGTGAATGTATTTTTTGAGTGGGGCATAGGCGCGGCTCAGCATGTCGGCGTCTTTATTTATCTGATAAAGCTCCCACATGCACCATGCAAGCACAGGGGGATTGATATCGCAGCTTTTGGCAGTGGCACTCACCTGTGACGGAATCATTCCGTCGCCAGACTGAGCGTTGAGGATTGCCTCAAGAGTGCTCTTGGCAAGGTCGGGAGCAAGGTGGCGCATGCCGAGAGTGCAAATGGCCGACCAGAACGAATACGCTCCGTTCATGCTGCCCTTGGCAGGGGCAATATAGGGCGATTTGATAAGACCCTCGCCTGGGTGTGAGCATGCAAAAAGCACCGATGCACAGCGGTAGTAGAGCTTTTCAATCTGCTCATTTGGTATTTTGAACTCGGGCAGAGATTCATAAAAGCTGAGCCTTTGAGCCTGATAAGCTTCAAATGGCACCTCGAGCGCAGCTATAGCAATGTCACCGGCATCCTTGCCGTAGCAAAATGCATAGGTGATTCGTCCGTTTTCTTTTTTGCTTGCAAGGGCATATTCTTCATTTTCCCAAGAATACACAGTGCATTTTTTGCCTTTTTTGGAGCTTGCGCTTCGCTCAAATTCGGCTTTCACCTCTATGGCATAGTCTGAGCTTATGAGCACAGTGTTTGCTGATGCAAAAATTGCCGTCACGCCAAAGCTCTGGTCATTGATTTGCAGCTTTGCTTTTATGTAGTCGGTCATCACTGCATCAAAGCTAATGCGAGTGCACTCATCAGCGTGCACTGAGAGAGTGCATTTTGCCTGAGTGTCAAATGCAAAGGCAAATCGGTCACCGCAAAGCCTTGCATCAAAGCGCGGCGCCTTGCCTGAGTAGTCGGAGCTTGCAAAAAGCGCACCCTGACCCCATTTATTGGGTAGTATCATGATATCAACTCCTTGGTTGGATTGTGATTGAGATTAATAATATAAAACAAAAAAATCCCATCTTTCGACAGGATTTTTTTATTTCAATGACCCATCCGAGAATCGAACTCGGGATTGCGCCTTGAGAGGGCGCCGTCTTGACCGCTTGACCAATGGGCCGCGTCTCACTGATTAAATATTATATCAGCTATGCGGCGATTTGTCAAGCATAATAATAAAGTTTATGCAAAATTACTTTTGTGATGCAACTATTTGTGCAATGAGAGCGTCTATGTCATCATTGTCTATGCCAAGTGCGGCAATGATTTCTTCGTTGGTTTTGTGTGTCACGATTTTGCTTTTCTCCACCACATCCTGAGTGTAGAGCACAACATCGCTTTGAAGCATTTTATTGCCTATGGCAATTTTGCTTTGCTCATTCATTGCAGGCAGTGGGCAGCGCATGATTATATGGAAGCCATACTGAGATTTCACAGGCCCAGTGATTTCGTTTTCATCAAGTGAGAATGCCGCGGTCTCAAATTCGCTCACCATTTCACCGCGGGTGAATACATATCCATTGGGGTATGATGCCGAGCCTGGGTCTTCGGAGTACTTTGCTATGAGCTCGTCAAAGTCTTCGCCTGCTTTGGCTGATTTGTAAATATTGTCGGCAGTCATTTTTGCTGAGCGGAGCTGGCGCTCATTCATAGGCTCGCCTGTTTTTTCATCGATGGTGGAGATGAGAATGTGCTTTGCACACACATAGTTTTCATTATATTCCTGAAGTATTCTCTCATCGGCAAATTCATAGTCGAATCTTTGAGAGTAATACTGTGATGCACACATTATGTCGGATATCACCTTAACGCCCGGAGCTGTGAGCGAAAGGGGATAGAGGATTTCTTTGTCAGAGAGAATGCTTGATGCAAGCTCTGTGCCTTGAGAGTGGTGAAGCTCAAAGCCTTTTGCCTTGGCTTCGTTGGCAATGGCTATGTTTTCAACGAAGCTCTGGGTGAGTGCAGGTACAAGCACATCGGGAGTGTAGCGACCCTCTGTGAGATTATAGTAGAGGAACATGAAGCGATAATCGTCAACCGTTACGGGATAGCCGTCGATTGTCATGACGGGTTTTTCGTCGGTGATGAGAATCTGTGATGATGCGCCCACATATTCCACATTCTTTTTGAGAGCTTCGC
>JAFYUA010000079.1 GCA_017549745.1 Clostridia bacterium
GGTAGAGGTTGTCCAAAAAGCTTCGCAAAAGCTTAAAGAAGCCGGCATTTCATATCAGCTCAATTATCAAAACCTTTTTGGCTCGTGGGACGGCAACTTTGACCACAGAGCTGACCTCCCTTATGAATGTTATGTAGACGAATCGGGAAACGAGTCCTATGGAAGCGGCTGCATGATAGGTGAAAAATTCAGACATTTTGCAGGTCAAAAGCTACTGGAATGGGCAAAAACAATGCCTGATGCAATCTGGATAGATGATGACATGCGGACTCATAATCACCAAACCGAAATTCATGATTTGTGGGACGGCAAAGCCTCATCGGCAGGTCTTGACTTTGGCTGCTTTTGCTCTGAGCATATAAAGCACTTCAACACTCAGAACGGATATTCTTTCAGCCGTGACGAGCTCGTAAAAGAGTGTCTTTCAAACCCTGAAGTCCGAACAAAATGGCTGAATTTTCAAAACGCTTGCCTGTGTGACACTGCAAGCTGGATTGAAAATATTGTGCACTCAGTTTCGCCCGACACTCGCGTGGCTATCATGACCTCCCTTGCCGATGTTCACGCCGTAGAGGGCAGAAACTGGCACGATTTTCTCCATAGTCTCTCTGGTGACAAAGTTCCTCTCATAAGAGCTACTTTTGGTCCATATTGCGAGGCGTCACCGCGCGATTTTGCACACTCTTTTTCTCGCTTTGCATCGCTCAAAAGCAATGTTCAAAGTCAATACAAATCTGAAGTGGATTATTGCCCTGAAATCGAAAACACCCGTTTCACGAGGTATTCAAAGAGCATAGTTGCCACAAAATTTCAGCTTGGTCTTTCAGCTTTCATGGGTGCCAGAGGCGTCACACTTAGCATATTTGACCTTGAGGGCTGTATTTTAAATGAAGAACCTGAGTTTGGCAATATGCTTGACTCGACAAAAATGTTTTGCGACACAATGAACAAAGAAAAAATGTGTGAATACACCGATTTGGGAGTTTCTTTTATTGCTTCACCCGATAGAGTTCAAAGTGCAGATTTCGGAAGTGGCATATCAAAATTCAGAGACATGGTCAATTTTAGAGATTTTGATATACTTTTTGCAAAAGCGGGAATTCCAATAAAATATACTCAGCCCGAAGATATCGGGTCGGAGCAATTGTTTGCACTTGACCGATTCGCCGTGAAGCTGCTTTCCGAAGATGAGCTTATGAGCGTGCTTTCAAAAGCCGTCATTTTAGATGGTGGTGCGGTGGATGAACTCATCAGACGCGGCTTTGGAGAATATGTAGGTATAGACTCCATGACCAAAAACAAATGCATTGTTTCAAGCGAGCTGATTTGCAATCAAAAACGCAGTGACGGCAGTGATGTATATGTGCCGAGCCGTATTTGCGGTGGCAAGTGGTATGATGTGCAGGGTGTGGGCATCGAGGTGTTGTCATTCTTCATCACTCCCGACGGCAAAAAGCATCCCGGATTTACAAAGTTTAAAAATTCGCTTGGCGGAAAAGTTATTGTATATGCAACCGAGGGTGATTTTGGTGACGGTTTTTACTCTAACTATCGCATAAGATACCTCAAGCAAATATGCAAAGAGCTCTTGCACGATATCACAACGGTTAACTTTCCGTCATATGGTCTTTGCTCGGTGAGAACGAATGGACAAAAGACTATGGTTTTTGTAGCAAATCTTTCTACGGATTTGTGTGAAAATTTGGAGGTTTCTACACCGCAGGAAGCAGTGAGTGCATCAGTAATTTTTTCTGATGGAAACAGAGTCAATATAGGAATTGACGATGGCTTTGTAAAACTGCCGAAAGAGCTGTCAATCTACGAATTTGCAGTTATTGAATATGAGGTGATTTGATTTGAAAACAGCTTATGAATATAATATCGAAAAACTAAAAACAGTTTCGCCATCAATGTCTTATAATGGTGAGGAATTTTTCGCCTGGCAAAAGGATTCACGCCAAAAACTCTCAGAGCTTTTGGGACTCGATAAGTTTGAAAAAACCGACCTTAATTTGCAGATTGAATATGAAAAGAAAACTGATGATGCCAAAGAAATCCGCTTTTCGTTTCAGAGCGAAGAGGGCTATCGGGTACCTTGCCATTTGCTTTTGCCGCTTGGCATTGAAAAACCCCCTGTGATGATTTGCATTCAGGGTCATTCAACGGGTATGCATATTTCACTCGGAAGACAAAAATATGAAATCGATGAAAAGCTCATATATGGCGGCGACCGTGATTTTTGCGTTCGCGCCATCAAAGAGGGCTTTGCAGCTATTGCTATAGAGCAACGCAATTTTGGTGAGTGCGGAGGCACAGAGGAAGGCCCGCAGTGCTTGTATTCGGCAATGACGGCTCTTATAATGGGAAGAACCACTATCGGCGAAAGAGTCTGGGACACATCAAGACTGATTGATGTGTTGGAGACGAATTTTTCAGATGTTTTGGACCTTTCACAAATCTGCTGCATGGGCAATTCTGCAGGCGGCACAACCACTGCATATGTTGCAGCGCTTGAAGACAGAATCAAGCTTGCAATGCCAGCATGCGCAGTATGCACCTTCAAAGACTCAATCGGTGCAATGCCGCATTGTGCATGCAACTTTGTCCCGCATATTGCTGAATTTTTTGATATGAGTGACCTTTTTGCTATGGCATATCCTAAATACTATGTTCAGGTTTCGGGCAAAGAAGATGCTATTTTCCCTCTGTTTGGCGCAAAAGATATATTCCAAAAGGGAAGACGCGTCTACGAAAAGCTTGGCAAGGGTGAACGCTGCACCTTGGTTGAAGGCAACGGCGGACATCGATTTTATGCAGATGCCTCATGGCCAGTTGTTCATAGCTACATTAATAAGGAGGAGTAAACGATGAAAAAAATAACGAAAATTATCAGTCTTGCATGCGCAACTGCATTGGCTGCTTCAGTCTTTGCCGCATGTGGCAAAAAAGAAGAAAAAACCACTGCATCCGTTGATCATCTTACATATTGGTCCACAATGGATGGCAGTGCTTCAATTACTCTCAAAAACTATAGTGAGATGTTGTTTTTCCAGGAGCTTGAAAAGCTCACAGGAGTGAAAGTAGAATTCATTCATCCCATTGCAGGGTCCACAGGTAACGAAGCCTTTGTTGCCATGCTTACAAACCAAGAACTTCCCGATATGCTTGAGTACAACTGGAGCAGCTATTCGGGCGGTGCTCAGCAAGCTATAGATGATGATGTAATCATCAGCCTCAATGACTATCTCAAAGATTATGCACCAAATTACTATGATTATATGTATGGTGAAAAAGCAAAAACTAATGACTATCTTTACAAACTGCAGACCGTAACCCCTGATGGCAGACACTATGGCTTCAATGTTTTGAACATTGGCAATTCCAGAGTGTTTGACGGACTTGTTATAAGAGGAGATTTGCTCAAAAAATGGGGCATGGATATGCCCGAAACAATCGACGAGTGGACTGCGATTCTTGCCAAAGCAAAAGCTGAAGGCTTTGAAAAGCCCCTCACAGGCATAATCTATGACATTTCTTTTATAGGTTCTACACCGTATTTCAACTCAGCATTCAATGTCGGCAAATATTATTATGTAGAAGACGGCAAGGTTGTGTATGCACCATTCCAGAAAGGCTTTAAGGAATATGTGGCTCAGATGGCAGATTGGTGCAAGGCAGGATATATTGACACCGGCATCATAACCAATGATGGCGCCAAGGTAGAAGGCAACCTGGCAAATGATATTTCCATTGCGGCTGTAAGAGGCATAGGCGGCGGTATTGGCAAAATTGTGCCTGCAGTACGCGAGAAAAATCCTGATTATACACTCGTGGCTTGTCCGTATCCTGTACCCGAAAAGGGAACTGCCACCGATTATATAGGAATGAGTGCAGAGGCAACAAGTCTTGCAATTTCCATAACCAGAGACTGCAGAGATATTGAAAGTGCTCTCAAATGGTGTGATGCTCGCTACAGCGAGGAAGGTAGCATTCTTCAGATTTTTGGCGTTGAGGGCGACACCTACACAATTGAAGACAGAGATGGTGAAAAACATTATGTATACACAGACAAAATCTTGAACTTCAAAGAGAACGGTTACAACTCTGTTTCGGAGGCGATATTCAAATATGCGCTTCCTGCAAACCATCCCGGTCTCAATCAGCATCCCGATTATCTCGATGGTTACTATCCTCTCGATGAACAAAAGCAGGCATTAGAGGTTTGGAACAAAGATTTGCAAGAGGCTCGTGCTCATCTTCTTCCCACTCTCACATTCACCGAAGAAGAAGCAAGAGAAAAGACCGACATTCTCGAGGTTGCCGATGCCGAACTTGAAGTTGCAATCAATGATATCATCCTTGGCAAAAAATCAATCGACACCTATGATGCAGCAATAGAAAAAGCATTGGATTCCGGCTTCGACAGAGTTTTGGAAATATATCAGGCAGCATATGACAGATATATGATAAACTCCAAAAAGTAACATCGAAAATGACTGTTCCTAAAATTTGCGGGAGCAGTCATTTTTTGGCTTGTACGAGCAGGTGCCATTTCAAACAATCGATTTTAAACAGTAAACAACCAATTGTAAACATTGACGGATTTGCTCAAATGGTATACACTAATAATATCAAAATCAGTTTTATTTTCATGCAAATAAGAGGTGTTGAATATTATGAAATTTATAAATTTGCCGGCAGATTTCGCCGCCGGTGTGCAAAAGCTTAGTCAAAGACTTGGCACAGATAATTTTAATGTAACCATAACCGTTGGTCAATCAAATGACTTGGAAACAGGCTTCAAAAACGGCGAAGGCTATATCAACTGCTCTAAAAAGCATCATTTTTTCAGACTCCTCGCTCTTTTTGTGCAACACTATAATGGTGAAGAGTTTTCCATCAATGAAAAATCAAGCTTCGAAACTCTTTCATGTATGCTTGACCTGTCTGCAGGCGGTTTGCTGACTGTAAAAAGCATCTGTGATTTTCTGGAATATATGTCAATCATGGGTTTCAATCAGCTTCAGATGTATATGGAAGACACCTATGAAATAAAAAGCAGACCATATTTTGGATATTTGCGCGGCCGTTACACTCAGGAGGAGCTCAAATCCATTGATGATTATGCTTTTGATTTGGGCATTGAGGTGGTGCCATGTATTCAGACTCTGGGTCATCTGGCACAGTATTTGAGATGGCCAGAGGCTGCCAATGTGGCCGAAAATGGTTCTGTGCTTCTTCCCGAAAGTGAAGAAACCTACGCTCTTATAGAAGAAATGATTACAACTGCTTCGGCACCTTTCAGAAGCAAGCGGATTCATGTGGGTCTTGATGAAACTCACGGCCTTGGTCTTGGAAAATATTTTAAGGAGCATGGCTACAAAGATACTATCGAAATTTTTGTCAAGCATGTTCAAAAGGTGACAGAAATAGCAGTAAAGCACGGTCTTAAGCCTATGATGTGGAACGATATGTTCTTCTGCTATTCATCACCCAATTATGAAAAATATTCCAAGGACACTGTTGTGCCCACCGAAATTGTGAATGCAATTCCCAAAGAGATGCAGTTGGTTTACTGGAACTATGAATATCCCGATGCAGATGACCACATGCTTGAAAAGCTCTATGCAATGGAAAAGACAAATACCATGTTTGCAGGCGGCATATGGATATTTGCAGGAATTTTGCCTGACAATATATTTTCTGCTTCACTCACCGAAAAACAACTCAGAACATGCAAGCAAAAGGGAGTAAAAGAAGTAATGCTCACCGTGTGGGCATATTCAAGCACTGTATATCACACTGCTCTTCTGGAAATGCAAAGATATGCCGAGCTTACATATAATGACAATTCCGATAACGTCAAAGAACGATTCGAGTTCTGCACAGGTGCATCATATGATGCATACATGCGAATGAGTGATTTTCAGGCATTGTATTCAAGCGGCAAGAACTATGACGACCTGCCATACACTGAAAGATTTGCAGGCAAGCAAATCTCGTTGCAGGACATAATGCTTGGTCTGCTTGATGACATAATAATCAAGGAGCCGCGAAGCGGGCATTACAAAAAAGGTGCAGATTATTACAGGGAGCTTGTGAATGAGCATGGCGGCGGTCAGTGGGACTTTTTGTACAGGCTCTGCTTGGCAGTGTTTGAATATATGAGTGCAAAATGCGAAGTGGCAGAAAAGCTCTTGCTTTCATATAAAAATGGTGACAAGGACACTCTCAGATATCTGCTTGAGTCTGTATTGCCCACATTGCTGGAAAAGACCGAGGACATGAGCTATTATCATATGCTTCACAAAGAAAAATTCCTAAAGCCTTTTGGCGCCGAGAAGATGGCACCGCAATATGGCGGCTTGAAGGAAAGATGCAAATATGCCATGCGCAGACTCGAGCTATACCTGAGTGGTGAGATTGATTCACTTGAGGAATTGGAGCAGGATCGATTGCCAATAACTATAGATCCGTGGTGCTGGAGCTATTATAATTTGTCTATTATATAAAAACAAAAATATTGGAGGTTTAATTATGATTAACAGAGTATGTATACCCGATTATGAGTACAAAGAAAGAGTTGAAAAGGCTGCAAAGCTTGTGAGGGAAAGAGGGCTCGATGTTATGCTCGTGATGAGCACCGAGTCCGACTATGCCAATGCCCGTTATTTCAGTGGTTTCTGGCCTCTTTTTGAAAGAGCAGGTGTGGCAATTTCGGCAAATGGTGATGCGGCACTTTTGGTTGGCCCCGAATCAGCAGTTTTCGGCAAAGACTTTTCCAAAATCGAAAAAGTGTTTGTGCTCAGAGAGTTCAGAGAGTCGGCAGACCCCTCATATCCTGAGCTTCAGGCAAGTACATTCAATGATGTGTTCAAGGCAATAGGCGTGACAGGCGAAAACATCAAAATTGGTCTTGGCAGCTATGTGGAATGCACACTGCCTGTGTATGAAGGTCTGAAAGATGCATATCCCAAAGCTGAGATAATAAGATGCAATGACATAATGGTAACTCTTCGCAAAATCAAGAGCATCAACGAGCTTGCCTGCATCAAAGAGGGCTTCCGCATTATTGAAAAAGCCACTGATGAGGTTATCCGTTGCCTTAAACCCGGTGTGACTGAGCTTCAAATGGTGGGCATAGCTCAGAAGGTTATCTATGAAGAAGGAGCAGAATATGAAGGTCTGCCCATGTATGTGTTCAGCGAAAAATCAACAAGCCATGCTATTAGCCGTTCACGCCACCGCATCATCGGCAAAGGTGACATTGTTCAGCTCAATCTTTCAGCCAAGGTAGACGGCTATTCGCCATCGATCGGTCTCCCTGTTATTATGGGCAAAGCAGAGGGCGAGAAGAAAAAAGTTGCAGATTTTTGTCTCAAAATGCATGACTGGACCGAGTCTAAAATCAAAGCAGGAGTTATGGCAAGTGAGATTGCCAAAGGCTTCTATGACCTCTATGTTGAAAACGGCATGAAAGATAACTATGTATATGGACCTTGTCACGGCACAGGTATGATAGAGGTTGAGCCACCCTGGATGGAGACAGACTCCGACTATATGCTCGAAGAAAACATGACCTTCCAGGTTGACACATTTGTTTCCGGCTCCACATTCGGTTGCCGTTGGGAAAAGGGTATTGCAGTAACCAAAGATGGCTGCACATCCATGACAGACTATCTCAAGAAAGGACTCATCGAAATTGATTGCTAAAGGATTAGGAAAAAAACAATGGATACTGCCAGATTGTGAGCTTCCTCGTGAGGGCGAGGGCACAGCCAAAGGTCATGAATCTGTTATTGTGGTAAATGATTCGGGCAAAGATGCACATATTTCTGTTAAGCTATTTTTTACAGATAAAGATGCTTATGAAGATATAAACTGGACAGTAAAGTCAGGCAGAGTGCGTTGCTTCAGAATGAATAATCCTGATGATATGTGTGGCTACATAGTTCCGTTTGAAACACAGTATGCCATGAAGCTTTCGTCTGACCAAAATATTGTTGTACAATACGGCAGACTTGACAACACTCAGGCAAATCTTGCCTTTTATACAACACTTGGCTATTCTGAGTAAAAGGAGATGACAACAATGCATATGGATAAATGTTTTCCCAGGGAAATAAACGCAGCAAAAGAAACCCGTACCCCCGTTGTGATAGTAGGGGGCACGGTTGAATATCA
>JAFYUA010000080.1 GCA_017549745.1 Clostridia bacterium
AAGTGTGGTAACACTGGTGTTGATGGAACGGCCGAGTGTCTGCCAGATACTCTTGTTCACAATATTACCAAAGGTATCTTTTCTGATGAGTTTTGTGTTTTCTCTCACGCGGTCAAACACAACGATGGTAGCGTTGATGGAGTAACCGAGGATTGTGAGGATAGCTGCGATGAAAGTGGTGTTTACAGGCAACTGGAAGATTGCATAAATTGAAATGATGATGAGCACATCGTGGCAAAGAGCGAGAACTGCCGCAATACCTGAGTGAAGCTCAAATCTGAATGAAATATACACAAGCATGAGAAGCACTGCAAGGATTATTGCCTTGGCTGCACTCCACCACATTTCCTTACCCATTGTGGCACTTACAGAGTCTCTGGAGATGATTTCTGCTTTGGGGAATGCTGTGGTAACAGCTTCCTGAACTTCTTTAAATTTTTCCTGGGGAATATCTGTGGTCTTTACAATAGCTTTCTGAAAGCCTGTGGTCTGAACAGAAGAAACTGTCACGCCCTCAACGGGATTGATGGCATCTCTGATGGCATCTTCGTTGAAGTCTTCACCAAGGTCGATTTCCATTGCGGTACCGCCGGTGAAGTCGATATCAGTGTTGAGACCGCCAAAAGCAAACAGACTGATTATACCTGCAAGAATAATAACACAGGGTATGATGAAAAGAATTTTTCTTTTTTCTATAATGTTAAACATATTCTATAACCCTCCTCTTATGCACTGTAGAGCTTGGGATTCTTGGCGCCGAATCCAACAAGCTGACGAAGCAAGAATCTTGTAACAAAGATAGCTGTGAACATGCTCACGAGTGTACCGATGAACAAGGTTTTTGCAAAGCCGATGATTGTGCCTGAGCCAAAATACCAAAGCACAACAGCTGCAATGATGGTTGTGATGTTGGCATCGATGATGGCTGAGAATGCACGGTTGAAGCCGGCATCTACAGAAGCACGGAGAGTTTTGCCTGATTTGATTTCTTCTTTTACTCTTTCAAAGATGATGACATTGGCGTCAACTGCAGTACCGATGGTGAGGATGATACCTGCAATACCGGGGAGAGTGAGCTGAATGCCAAAGCCGTTGATGACGAGGGCAACGATTGCAACATAACCGATGAGGGCAATGTCGGCAACGAGGCCGCACATTCTGTACATTATTATCATATAGAGCATAACCAAAAGCAAACCAATGCCGCCTGCGATAAGGCTCTTATTGAGAGCATCGTCACCAAGCTGAGCACCTACACTGTTCTGGCTGATGGGTTCGAGTGCAAAGGGAAGTGTACCTGATTTGATCTGGTTGGCGAGCTGCTTTGCAGTCTCGGCATCAAAGTCACCTTCGATAACGCAGGTCTCACTGTTGATAGCTTCGTTGACATTGGGGCTTGAAATGAGCACATTGTCAACATAGATGGAAAGCTGCTGACCAACGAGGTTGCCTGTAGCCTCGGCAAAGAGAGACTGACCTTCGCCTGTGAACTGAAGCTGAACCATGATTTTGCCATCCTGAGTAACGGGTGCAGCTTCTTTTACATGGGTACCATTGATAACCTCGTTGCCCTGGGGGTCTCTGAAAGAAAGACTTGCCATAGCACCGAGATATTCGATAGCTTCGTTGGGGTCGGTCACTGCAGGGATTTCTACACGAAGTCTCTTCTGGTCTTCGCTCACCTGCTCAGATACTGTGGCTTCGTTGAGACCGTTACTGTCCAGACGAAGACGCAGAGCAGCAACTGCTGCAGCAATCTGTTCTTCGGTAACTGTGCCGAGGTCTTCAACTTCGGGTTCAAACACGATAACCGAACCGCCTGCAAGGTCAAAACCTTTTTTGATACCGAATTCTTCGTCAAATGAAGCCGGTATATACTTACCCATAATTTCTACGCCAAATGCTGCCACATATGCCAAAATAGCAATAATTACGCATACTGCAGCAAATTTTGTTATACTTTTTGCTTTCATTGGTAATCCTCCTTAAGTATTGTAGCAAAGTATATCAATAACTCCATCTGCCAGACAGAGCTATGTATTGACAGTGTGTCACCTTCTTTGGGTGTTGACTCCCACTATGCCGCCTGCCATGCCTGCTACTGCGCCAAACAGTATCATGAGAAGGTTAGAGACGGAAATCATCTTGCCACCCATGAGCGCCATGCCCAAAAGAATGAGAATCATGATGTTGGCCGCACCGCTTGCCGCTCCCAAAAGCCAGCCGCGGCTGCCTGCACTTCGGGTGGTGAGCAGAGCCGACAAAAACGCACCGAAAAATGTGATGATGCGCACGGCAGGAGCACAAACCGCCTCGGGAAGTGAAGTGTAGACAATGAGAGCCGACAAAAGAGCAATCAGAGCCAGAGAAACAACATATGACACAATAATAAACTTGATGCCTTTGAAGATTGAGCCTGCACCAATAGAGGCAGAGGCAGAAACAGAAATTGGTTCTGACACAATAAATCCCTCCGAATATTTTTGTTTAATAAATATTCGGAGGTAATTGTTAATATGCGAAAAATGTATTATTCTTCGTCTTCTGCGTCAGCTTCTACAGCAGCAGG
>JAFYUA010000081.1 GCA_017549745.1 Clostridia bacterium
AATCGTCAACTTTGCAGGCAGCGATGAATGCATAGGAAAGTTTGTTAATGTGAAAATTACCGAGGTAAGAACATGGTCGCTTTTAGGCGAAATAATTGATTGATAGGAGATAATAAAAATGGAACAGATACTTCAAAAAGCAAAAGAACTTGGCATGATGATAGCAGATTCCCAGCAGTTTGCAAGAGTGAAAGATGCTGAGGAAGCTCAGCTAAACGATAGCGAAGCAACCCAGCTCATGATGGAATATTCCCAAAAGCAGGACGAGCTTTCCAAAAGAGCATCAGAGCCCAACATCACCAAAGAGGATTTTGAAAACATCCGCAAAGAAGCTCAGGAAGCTTTTGAAAAAATTTGCGAAAACAAAAACATCAAGGCATACCTTGAAGCCAACAGAGCTTTTTCCTCTATGATCGAGCAGGTCAACACAATCATAGGCTATTTTGTAAAAGGCGGCGATGCGTCGGGCTGCGGCGGCAATTGCTCTTCATGCTCAGGCTGCCACTAATTTGAATAGGAGTTTTACCAATGAAAAACAAAGCTTCGGTCACACCGATGATGCAGCAATATCTGCAAATCAAAGAAGAATATAACGATTGTATTTTGTTTTTCCGTCTCGGTGATTTTTATGAGATGTTTTTTGATGATGCAATCACTGCATCGCGTGAGCTCGAAATCACTCTCACAGGAAAAGACTGCGGCCTTGAGGAGCGCGCACCTATGTGCGGAGTGCCGTTTCACAGTGCTCAGGGCTATGTGACCCGCCTCATCAAAAAAGGCTACAAGGTGGCAATATGCGAGCAGGTGGAAGACCCTGCCACTGCCAAGGGCATAGTAAAGAGAGATGTTGTGAGAGTTATCACCCCCGGCACTGCCGACACCGAGTCAATAGGTGATGAAAACAACTTCCTTGCATCAGTAGTCATGAAAGATGATGCATATGGCATAGCTTTTGCCGATGTTACCACAGGTGAGGTCATAGTGTCAGATGGTGAGTCTGGTTTTGGCGAAAGCACTCTCATCAATCTTCTTGCAGCATTCAAGCCGTCTGAGATAATTCTCAACTCAGGCTCAGCGGGTCGATGCAAGGATATTGTGGACCTCAAAAAGCGCTATAATTTTTATGACAGCTTTGCCCCTGATGAGCTATTTGAGCTATCTAGAGCCAAGGATAGCATCAAAGCCCAATTTGGCGAAAGGGCAGCTATAGATGCAGGCATAGGCGAAGCAGAGCTTTGCCAGAGAGCGCTTGGTGGCCTGCTCGCATATCTTTATGACACTCAAAAAGTAGACCTCACCCACATAAATTCATTCAAATATGTGTGCAGCAGCCGTCATTTGCAGATAGACATCAGCTCTTTTCGAAATCTGGAGCTCACAGAGACCATGCGCGACAAGGAAAAACGCGGCTCACTGCTCGGAATCCTCGACCGCACCAAGACGGCAATGGGCGCTCGCAGGCTAAAATCATGGCTTGACCGCCCCCTCATCGATGCCGAGCAGATAAACCTTCGAAGCGGAGCAGTGCAGGAGCTTGTGGACAATGCAATGGCGCGTGAGGAAATCACCGAAGCTCTCAAGCTTGTGTATGACATAGAACGCATACTCTCGAGAGTAGTCTACGGCTCATGCAACGCAAGAGATTTTGTGTCACTTCGTCAGAGCCTCGAAATGCTTCCCGCAGTGAAATCGGCGCTATCGAAATGCTCATCGCATTTTCTTTCGCAGATTGCCACAAGCCTTGACACCATGTCGGAGCTAAGGCTGCTCATAGCATGCGCAATAGTAGACGAGCCCCCCGTGACCATCAAGGAGGGCGGCATGATAAAAGAGGGCTTCGACAAGGAGCTTGACCGCATAAAGGAAATCCTAAACGGCGGCACCGACTATATTGCCGCAGTTGAAGCAAAGGAGCGCGAGCGCACAGGCATCAAAAACCTCAAGGTGGCATACAACAGAGTTTTTGGCTACTACATCGAAATTTCCAAATCCAACCTTGACCGCGTGCCCGAGGAATATATCCGCAAGCAGACCCTTGTGGGCGGCGAAAGATTTATCACTCAGGAGCTCAAAGAGCTTGAGTCCAATATTTTAACCGCGCGCGAAAAGGTCAACGCGCTTGAATATGAGAATTTCCTTGCCATAAAAAAAGAAATTCTTGCAAATCTCAAAAAACTTCAAAACACCGCTGAGCTTGTGTCGGTCACCGATGCACTCTGTTCACTGGCTACAGTTGCTTCTCACAGAGGCTATGTGCGCCCCGTGGTGAACGATGGCGATGTTATCGACATAAAAGACGGCCGCCACCCTGT
>JAFYUA010000082.1 GCA_017549745.1 Clostridia bacterium
GAAGACGAGTCTTTTTCTTCGCCCGAGCCATCTGTAAATGACAAATCCCAATACGGCACAAAATCCTCAGGCAGACGGTTAATATAATAATTTGCCACCTTTTCGAAAAGCTCTGGCATTGTTTTTTCTTGTGTGTATCTATATGCCAAAGGCAGGCCGCTTACAATCCACGCCTGTCCCCTTGCCCAACAGGAATTGTCCGATGCTCCTTGCGCTGTCTTTCCTCTGTCGGGCATACCATCGGGATTGAAGAAAAAAGTATGATGGGTTGATGCATCTTCACGGACAATGTTGTTAATGGTTGTAACAGCATGATTATACGCTTTTTCATAATAGTTGTTATCACCTGTTTCTTCCGACGCCCAAAAGAGCAGAGGGATATTATTCATGCAGTCGATTATAAGCCTTGCCTGCTCGCCAACATTACCCCAAGCTTGAATATATCCGCCCTTTTCTATGTATCTTGTGAGAAGATGATCTGCAGCTTTAATTGCTGCATTTTTTGCCTCAATATTCTCCGTAAACTTATAGGCAGCAACACAAGATGGAACATATAAAAATCCCATATCATGATGATTCACACCGACTTTATCATCGATTCTTTTATAAAATGATGGAATGTGTGAAAGTGCTCTTTCTTTGTATTTTTCATCACCTGTTGCCTCATATGCAAGCCAGAGCATGCCTGTAAAAAAGCCCCCGTTCCAACCACAGTCGTTTTCGACCTCTTCGTAAACATTGTTTGTGCTTGCATGAGATGCAAAATTACCGTGAACATCATCCCATAGCTTATCAATTTTTATAAGTGCATCGGACAGAGCTTTTTCAAGAACTTCTTTTGTCATCTTAGCAGGCGTTGTAAATCTTTGTGGATTGCGTATTTCCTCTTTATTTATTGTGTTGATTTTATCTGTATTTATGCTGTTCATTATATCTACTCCTGTTATTGGCGAAAAAGAGACACCAAAGTGCCTCTTTTTCACTTTAATTATCTACTTATTTTTTGGCACAATATCTGTCATATGCAGCCTGCTGTATTTCAAGCCATCTGTCATATCCATTCGCTTTTGCTTCGCTGATTGCATCATCATATGTATCTATCGTTCTCTTACCAAAAATAATATCACAAATCGCAACCTCCAAAGCAGGCTCTGCTATCTCTTTAATGTCAACAATTTCACGTGACTCTTCCTCGGTAAATCCCAAAGTAGGAAGCCTGTATTCAAGGGCTTTTTGAGCAGACTGATTCCAGATTTTTATTGCATCCTTCTGCTGGGGCATCTGATAATATCCGTCAAGGTAGTCCTCATGCTGATTATATCCGGGGTGATTGCAGGGAAGCATATAATGATACAACGCTTCTGTGCTGGAATTGAAACCATGAGCTGAATAATTTGTGATTTTGTCTGTATATACATAGTGTTTTTCGCCGTCTTTTTCTTCAACAGTATAGGTGTCACCCTCTACGCCAAACACCTGAAGTTCTATACCTTCTTCGCCGTATATATAGTCACACCACCGGATTGCTTTTTCGTAATTGCCGCAAGTTGTAGAAATTGCTATCGCCACCGTTGTCACATCCTGAGTGGTTACGGAAAAGTCAGAAATCTCACCTTTTTTTGCAACGGGATAAGGACATGCCACAAGGTCGTAAGAGGGGTTTTTGCTTTGCGCTGCGGGCAATATCTTGCCAATGCCTGAGCCTATGTATCCCACTGTTGCCATAGAAGTGCCGTTAGTCATATTTGACTCTATATCAGCAGATGCGTTGGTGACAAAGCCCGCATCTATATAGCCTGATTTATACCATTCTGCCATCTGAGCAACATAATCTTTGAAAGCACTCTCAAAGGGGGCAAACACTACCTTATCTCCTTCAACATAAAACTGCTTGCCCACATCATATGCAGTATTGAAGCCTTGCATTGTAGGCGATTTGAAAGAAATGATGTCACAAGTGGATGTAAACGGTTTGGAAAAGCCTTCAGCTTTTGCCTTGGCAAAAACGGCTGTCCACTCATCAATCGTTTCAGGCACACTCATTTCCCATTTTTTAAGTAAATCTGCACGCACAATGAAACCCGAAAAGCCCTTTGCTTCACCAACATTGAGGACATTGAAACCGTAATATTTGCTTTCGTCGGTGGTTGCCTGAAGCTTGTATGAATAGCCTGCAGATTTTCCTTTTTCGCCCTCCATATAATCATAATAATTGGGGGCACATTCTTCAAGATAATCATTGAGCGCAATAATCACTTCATCATCAATTGCCTGCTGAGGGCCGCCTGTATAATTTGCCCAGTCATATTCGATGATATCGGGCATAACCTCTCCTGTGAGCATTGCAATAAATGCTTCATTTCCGGTTGAACCCTCTATAGGATGTATAAAATCGATATGCACACCGGTTACTTCTTCAAGTTTCTGATAAAACAACATTTCATTGTAGTTTTTCAGTGATGCCTGGGAATAACCGTCCATTACACACCAAAAACTAAAACTTTTTCCATCTGTCTGTGCTCTTTCGCTTTCATTTTTCCCGCAACCGCCAAGACATGCTGCAAACACAGTTAAAACAAGGATAGATGCGAGAATTTTCATTGTTTTCTTCATACTATGACCTCCTGAAATTACTATATTTATCAAAATAATGTTTTCTAAATTTCTGACTGCATTACTTATGTTTTTGAAAGCCTTCTATACCTTTTTTATAAATCTCACATATCAGCTTTTGGATTTTGAGCGCTTCTCTTCCGCTTACGGTGGGTTCTCTGTCGGTTTCAACTGCATCGTAAAAATCGGCAATCTCCCTGATATGCTGAAAGCCCCAATAGTCTTTGCCGTTTTCATATACAACATCGAGGTCGATGGTTGTTTGTGCGCTGATGCGCTCGCCGCTGTTCAACACTATCTCGGCATTGTCATAATCCATAGTGACCTTTCCGTTTTCACACATAAGTCTGATTTCAATGGGCTCGTCACAACCATAATTATTCATAGCCCAAAAAGCGAGAGTAGCACCGCTTTTGTATCTGACAAAGCCCTCGGCTGTGTCATCAACTTCCATGATCGAATGACCGCGGTTGGACAGATGTGCCTGAACACTTTCTATTTCATCATCAATAAACCAGTTTGCCAAATCAACAGAATGGATAGCCTGATCAATCAGCACTCCTCCGCCCTCTTTGTCCCATGTGCCTTTCCAGTCAGAGAGGCTATAGTATTCATCGTTCTTGCACCATGTGAGCACAACTCTTGCAGAGATTATTTTGCCCAGAGTGCCGTCGCAAAGCTTACTCTTAACCAGCTGCGCCGAGTCATTGTAGCGGCACTGAAAAATGATGCCGTATTTCACATTGTTTTTTTCGGCAAGCTCAACATTTTCTATTGCATCTTCAAGCTTGATACTCATTGGTTTCTCACAAAGAACATGAACTCCTGCCTCTATAGCATATTTTGAAATAATGGAATGAAGATAATGAGGCACGCAAATGTGAACCACATCGATGTTATCCTTGCATATCATCTCTTTATAATCATAATACGCTTTGCAACCATACTTTTGTGCCGCTTTGTCTGCTCTGTCTTTCTTGATGTCACACACACCGACTATCTGAGCATTTGGCAGGTGATGCGCGCTTGTTGCATGCATGGTGAAAATGTTGCCGCAACCTACAATGCCTACCCTTAGCATATGTCATCCTCCTTCACATAGGTCGTCAAATCACTGTTTTCTCAAGATATTCAAGCGAGAGCTTTACCATCTTATCGCCCATCTCTTTGTTGGCGTTATATGCACTCTCAGTGAACCAGTGCCTGATGTCGGGGAGTCTTTCAAGCTTTACCGCGTCGGGATAGAGTGACATGAGAATAGAACACTCAAATTCACCTGCATGGTCATAGCCTGTGGCGTTTTGCACCTCGGTGCTCATGGTGGGGATAACCTTTATCCAACTGAACGGGTCATCTCCGCCGCCCAGGTTGTCATAATAGTCTTTGTAGCTTTCACTGCCCCACCAGCCCTGACCTTTGGTCTTTTCAAGGTAGCGCATTGTAGCTCTCTTGGCTGCTTTCATATATGACAGAGTCATGGGCATGAGGTTTTCCTGCTCAAACTGATGATGAATAACCACATAGATGTTTCGCAGTCCTGCCGAAAGCATGCTCATGAATATGTTTAACACATATTCTTCAAACACAACCTCGTCAACATGCACTGTGCCGCTTGTGTCATCGCCAACTGCCCAGCTCGACGGTGAATAGCTTATGGAGGGAGCAATGATGATGTCTTTGCGCTCGGCAAGCTTTTCTACAAGCCCATGTGCGATGAGTGTGTCGCACCCATATGAGCAGTGAGGCCCATGATATTCCACCGTGCCCCCTACTATAACAACGGGGGTACGGTTTTCTTTTGCTGCGTTTATTTCTTTGGGAAAACATTTGTCTAAATGCATTGTAGTCACCTCTTATTCGCAATAACCAAGTGTTGTGTAAAAAGCAAGATTTGGCTGAGTATTATCAAGTCTGCCATATTGCACAACGATATTTACATCAGACGAAAGCTTCATGGCATACTGTGTTTCAAACGGAACTATGTAGCCGCACATATCATCGGGATTGTTCATTCTGAAGCAGCGCACTCTGCCAGCCCCTACTGTCCAGTTTATCTCGGTGCAGGGTTCTTTGTCGGTAAAAAAGAGCTTTACCGAAATATGTGCATCCTTACCCGAATCATTTACCACAATAACGGACTCGTGCCCCTTGGCAGTGCCCTCGCCCTCACGGGGAAGCTCACAATCAGGGAGTATCCATTGTTTTTTTCCTAATCCTTTAGCAATCAATTTCGATGAGTCCTTTCTTGAGATAGTCTGTCATAGAAGTGCAACCGTCTTTGGTCACAGCTATGCCCTTTTCCCAGCGGCAGCCAAAGGTGGAGCCAGAAACAAAGGTGTCAACCTGGAAGGTCATATTTTCTTCGAGCATATAGTCAGAGTCGGTCTCCATCCAGGGTGGCTCAACCTCAATCATGCCTGTGCCGTGGCAAGGACCATACACAAAGTTATCCTTCATTCCATTTTCAACATATAGGTCATAGAAGCCCTTGGCAATGTCACTTGCCATAACTCCTGCTTTGATTTTGGACTCAGTCCAGTCGTGCATTTTGAGGCAGAAATCAGCAACCATTTTCTTTTCGCCCTCAGCCTTACCCATGATAACAGGCAGACCGATTGAGGGAGAATAGCCGTCTATCTTTGCAGAAAGGTTGAGCTGAACTATATCGCCTTTTTCAATGGTTCTGTAGCATGAACGGCTGATAGCATGGCTTGTGGATTTTTCGCTGAACACATACATGGGCAGACCTTCATATTCTGCACCTTCTTCATATATAACCTTCTGAGCGATACCAACCATCTGAAGCTCGGTCACGCCCGGTCTGAGGTTGCGGATAACCTCATCGGTAGCTTTTTCGATAATGCGGAACCCTTCCTTGATGCATGCAAGCTCATTGATGCTCTTGATTTTGCGAAGAGTCACCATGATGTCATTGCATTTTACTATTTCAGCCTTGGGGTATGCATCTTTAAGACCCTCATACACAGGGAGAGTGCACTCCACATAGCTGCCAAGACCGATTTTGATGTTTTCGCCTGTCACACCAATTGCCTTGAACACATCGTTGAATGTGCTTGCTTTAAGCTCGGGATATGAGGGGTCGGCTGATTCTCTGAATTCTCTGAGGCAGAAAACCTTTTCGATTTTGCCCACATCTTTGGCAAAAATTATGCACTCAGGACCTACCAGAAGTGCAGCGTCGCCGTTTGCAGAAATTGCAACACCTGCTCTTTCAAAGAGAGGCCAGAATCCGCTGAAATAGCGGGCATTGGCATAGTCAGACTCGGTGCTCATCACGAGCATAACATCAAGCCCTTTTTCTCTCACAAGCTTAGCGGCTTTGGCAATTCTTTCTTTGTACTCATAGTCGGGTATACATACTCTGTTAATCATAGCTAAACCTCCAATATTTTTAATTTGCAATTTTGAGAAACGATTGATTATTTCAACAATTCATTTTTCATTTCTTCAGTCATAGGACTGCCGTATTCACAAACCTCATATGCCTCCGCATAGCGGATTTTTTTGCCTCTCTCTTCGCCGTATAGCTCTATGAGACGCTCGCGGTGGCGTGCGGCAGGCTTTGCATTTCTAACATCATAGCCTCTTGGTGCCGCCAGGATTTCCTCGTCGGTCGTGTCTTTGGTAATTTTCATACCCTTTAACCACTCAAATCTCTCTACATCACCATCGGGCACCGTTTCGCCGTGGGTGTAGGGAAGCCATTCATACACCTGAGATACATTGATATTTGCAATCTGAAGCTTAACCTCTGCTTCAGAATCGATATCAACAACGAGGTCGGGTCTGAACACAGGATTTGTGAATTTATCTTCACTGCACATTATAACAGGCATAAATCTCATTGCAGGCACATCAGCGCATTCATTTGGCACGGTCAGAAGATATGAAGCATCAACAACAAGCTGACCTGTTGCTCTGTGGTCGGGCATATAGTCATTTGTTCTGTGAGTTATGATAAGATCGGGATTAAACTCTCTTATGTAACGGATTGTGCGCTTACGTGTTTCCAGATCAGCAACAAGATTACAATCATCATTATCCCATATGTCATATCTTATCCCCAGAAGCTCTGCCACTTTTGCAGATTCTTTTGCTCTGTGCTCAGATATTTCTTTGGGTCCCAGCTTGTGATGACCTCCACAACCATTGCACATACTTAAAAATTGTACAGTATGACCGTTTTTGATGAGTTTTGATGCAAGACCGCCACTTTCAAATTCATTATCGTCCTGATGGGCGCCTATCATTAATACTCTCATTTTGTTTGCCTCCTCAAATGTTCAAAACAGATTTTTATAATATTGTCAACATATTAACCGGAAAACTTTATTAAATCAAAATCGCTTCCTTTGCAATCTGTCTTGCAATTGCCACGCTGTTTTTGGAACTTTCGGGCAACACAATTTCCGGCTCGGAGCCTGAATTGATGCAATTTATAAAGTATTCGATTTCCTCTTTGTAGCCTGCGGTACTGCTGATGTTTATTCCGGCGTCAACTTCCTCGATGACTGTGTCAAATTCAACCTTTTCGTTGTTCATATAGAGCTCGCCATTAACTTTTTCAAGATATCCTTTTTCAAAACAAGCAAGAAATCCTGTTCTGAAAGGAATTTCACAGCTATACCATCCGCCCGTAATTGTCACATCGAATCCATCATAGATTAAATTTGCTGTAACAAAGTCATTATTGTCGCGCATTTTATGATATACGCCGCCAATCTTTTTGGGGATGCCAAACATATACTGTGCCAGGTCAAAATCGTGAACAGACATATCTACAAGGCAACCGCCGCTTTTTTCATAATCACGCATCCAGTCGTTCCAGCTCCAGTCTGGCATATATGAAATTCGATTCATATCAAGATGCTTTAATGCTCCAAGCTCGCCTGAATCAACCACTTTTTTGAGATACATATTTTCTTTTCCAAATCGGGCAACATGAGCAACCATTAAAACTCTGTCATATTTTATGCTTGCATCAATCATTCGCTGACAATCCTCTTCGCAAAGGCTCATAGGCTTTTCACACAAAACATGAACGCCCTTCTCCATTGCCTTTATGCTAAGTTCGGCGTGAGTAAAGGTGGGAGTGCAGATGTCGACCATATCGGGTGATTCGTATTCGAGTAGTTCTTCGAGTGATGAATACAGATTTATGTCTTCGTCGTCGATTTTTTCTTTTACTTTGTCAATGTCTACATCGGCAACGGCAATTACTTTTGCATCTTTAATCCTTTTGTAAGCGCAATAGTGGATGAAGCCCATTCCGCCAAAACCAATTATTGCAACTTTTGTCATATTAATCCCTCCAAGAAAATTTTGCCTTCTTTAATGTCCTTTATCTGCTGTTCACCGGTTATTTCGCGCTCTATTGTAAGAGTTCCGTCATATCTGAGTTCTTTGAGCTTTTTGATAAATTCGGGAAAGTTGACCATTCCTTGTCCCAGTGGCATTTCACCGCCGTTTTTGGTGCCTGTGGTTGGATATTTACCATCTTTGGCGTGCACGTCCATAACATATTTGCCGAAAACGCCGAGAGCATCAATGGGATTGCCTTTACCATAGGAAAGAAGATTTGCCGGATCAAGGTTGATGCCGAGATTGTCTGCTGCAACCTCTTCAATTGTGCGAAGAAGTGTGATGGGGGTTTCCTGTCCGGTTTCAAAAAGAAAATACTGACCGTTGTTTTTGTAATGATTAGCCAAGAATCTGATTGAGTTGACAAGCGATTTGTATTCCTCGGTGGCAGGATTTTCCGGAATAAAGCCAACATGGGTTGCAACCTTGTCAACACCAAGCTTTGCGGCAAAATCGGAGCCTTGCATAAGCTCGTTCATCCTTTGTGCTCTGTACTCCTTAGGAACAATTCCCAAAGTTGAAGGACCATCATACGGATTCCATACCTGAGGTCCTGACCAACCTGCCCAGAGGGTGGAAATTTGAACATCATATTTTTCCATTGCCGTCTTTATGTTTTCAGCTACTTCGTCGGTATAGAGTGACATATCCCAGCAGCAAAGCTGACAGGAATGGAACCCATAGTCGGCAACTTGTTTGAATTTGCTGTCAACATCAGCAGTGTCGAGTAATATTAAAACTCCGAGTTTCATATTTGTTTTTTCCTTTCAGAAGGTAATTATTGTTGTTTTTAAAAATAAATTTCGTTATTGTATTTTGTAGGTAAGCCTTCACGATATATATGTGAATCTGAGGACAGTGTCAATACTTTCGGCACTGCATAGCCGTTTACCTCTCTAAAATTAATAACCGTCATACCTGTGTGACTGATGTCAAAGTGATTTGCAAAAAAAGGATACGGGATGCCCAAAATTTCACTTAAAAATGCAATTCCAAACCCTTGATGGGCAAAAAATGCAATTCTTTCATTATTTGGTTTTATTACTTTATATTTGCCGCTTTCCTTTATATGTTCATATCCCAATGATTTGAAAAAGCTTGCAGTTTCGTTGGAAATTCTGGATATACCTTGTTTATATGGTGTAAACTCCTCATGTTCATACCAATTATGGCCCAGTGAAGTTACAGACTCATCTGCCATTAGCATTTTGGTTTCTTCACAATAGAAAAGCCAGGTTTTCATGCCATATTTTTCCACTGTCAATTCGTTCCATGCATGGATTTCGTTTGCAAAATCAACAATTTCCATCTCTTTTTTCAGCAAATCGCAGGTTGGCTTTGCAGTTTGGATTGCACGATTTGATGAAGATGAAAATATGCGGTCTACGCCATAAGCTGCCAGACGTTTTGCCAATGCATCGGCTTGTTTTTCACCAAGAGCGGTAAGTGAATCGGGCTCATATACGGGATCGCCATGACGTATATAAAAAAACAACATATGTATGTGCCCCCTTGTTTCTTATTGTTTTTATAAACACATTTTTACTCTTTTTCCAAAGATACAGAAGCATCTCCTAATGCGGGGGCAGAAAATCTTTAATTTTCACCCCCGCATAAGTCATATGAATTTATTTGTTATTCGTTATTTAACGCGGTTTATTTCTCTACAGATGAGATAATCGGTGTTATGCTGTTCGTTGTGTCTGACCAAAGCATATATTTTATTTTTGCGCTATTGGCAAGACTAAGATTCAAAGATGCAGTGTTCCAATCTTCTGACACACTTGCAACATCTGCAACACTGATGGCAACAAGCTCGTTTGCAGTATTGTAGCTTGCAGCTATAAATTGGATGTTGGTATTTGCCACAGGGGCTGTTGTTGCAAATTTAACTGCTTTGAGCACAGTTCCATCAATTGTTTGTTCTCCGATTATAATTGAACCATCAGAAATGGCTTCTTCAGTAGGAGTTGCGCTTATATAAGGCTGGATAGATGCATCATGGGATAAACCTGTGTACATACATGGAACATTGCCTGAATATGCATCAACTCTGATTGCTACAATCTTATCATCGGTATCGGAAAGAAGATGCTGTACTATTGCATCACCAAGACCTGGAACAGGTTTCCAACCTTTAGTTTCAGTGTTTAAGCCATCGGAGTTAACAGCTATTTCTATTGTAGGAACTGCAATCATACCATTTGAGTATGCATAGACACTTGAAAGAGTGTTGGATTTTTCTTCTTCAGATGTCCAATCTTCCATTTCGCCAGGGAGAACTGCAACCTTAACACCTGTGTATGGGTTTGTGCCATAGTAGTAAAGATTTAAGGTCATATCATTAACTCTACAGAGGTCAGATATGGAAAATTTGGAGAAATCAAATTTGTAGAACGCATATCTGGTGTTATTGGCAGAATTCGCCTGTGTATAAATAGTTTTACCCATAATTTCTTGGTTAGACCAGGAGGTACCTCTTGTTGAAGAGCCGTCATATATCGTAGCTTTGGGAAGACGATATGTGCCGTCAAAGGTGAGAGATAGATATAGTGGATAATTAGCGTCACTATGGTTTCTGAAAAGGGTTGGATTAGCGCTGCTTATAGCTTCGAGCCTAATGCAAACAATCTTATTACTTTTATCTGTCATAAGATGCTCGGCAATTGCATCTCCAAGGCCTGTAATAGTTTTGTATTCTTCGATTTCTGTCCCTTTATTTGTCTCATCTGTCGATACAACAGGTATGCTTGATGATAACATACTTGTTGCATTATTATAAACTAATGTATTATCCCAGTTTTCACATTCAGCAGGAAGAATAGATGCCTTTAATCCGCTATAAGCACCAGCATTTTTCCTTGCGAAGATACTTAATGAGGCAGAACCGATTGTTCTGATTTGTTCATATGTTATATCTGTTAAATCGAACTTAAGGAATGCGACACGATGATTATTTCCTGAGGTGTTGTATACATAAAGTGTAGAGCCCTGAGGATCATTATTACCTCTGACAGAAACCGAGTCGGTTGCATAAAAAGTAATCGGTTCTGCTTCGCTTTCAGAAGCAAAAGCAAACATCGGCAATGCCGAAGCAATGAGAGTTAAAGCCAAGATGCATGATAAAGAATTCTTCAATAATTTTTTCATTTTTACCATCCTTCTTTTTTAATTTTTTATATTTTGTGAAAGGCAAATGATTTTTGCCGCTTCAGCTCGTGTTATGCCGGCTGTGGGATTAATGTTTCCAAAATTGTCACCGCCGACAATGCCCTCTGATTGGAGAGCTAAAATTGCAAGACATGCATAGGGCGCAATGCTTTCATCATCGGCAAAACCTGTGAAAAGCTCTGAAGAAGTGTTCTTTATTTCCAAAACAGATGCAAGCATTGTGAAAGCATCCTGTCTTGAAATGGCTTGACCTATGCCAAAGAGTCCGCCTCCTATACCGCTTGTGTGACCGGCAGAGGCAAGCGCACCAATGTATGAATAATACCATGCAGATTTGTCAACATCTGTAAACTCTGTGTGAGTGGTGATTGCGTCAATGCTGAACACTGAGCAAAGAAGCTTTGCCATTTCTTCGCGTGTTATAAAATTGTTCGGTCGGAAAGTTCCGTCACCATAGCCATTTATCACGCTCTTATCTGCAAGGTATATTATATATTCCTCTGCCCATTGAGCATCGCCAAGGTCTGAGAATGCACTCTGGGAAGTCGAGGGCACATCAGGCACCGACGGCAAAGAACTCACTATTGAGCTTCCGCCCAAGCCGCCCGTTGGTCTGCCGGATGAGCCGCCAGATTTGGCAGGAATGCTAACAACATATTTTTTGACAAGTTCTTTATTGTCTATGACTACCTTTGCGGTGAGAACAACATTTACACCTGTTGACTGCAATGTTACTGTGGCTTTTGTTCCATTTATTACAATTGCAGGTGATGATGATGTCCACTCAATTGCCGCTCCTGCGGCAGTAGTCGGAATGATGAAGCTTTCGCTTGCACTTTCGGGAAGGTTTATTGATGCAAACAAATCGTCGGATGCTTCGTCTGAGGTGGTGTATGCCGCAAGAAAGCGAAGACCTTTTGCACCAGAGGGAAATTCGAGCTTTAGATATTTGCCAAATTCCACAGGCGAGAATGTTATGTAGCCAAGTTTTTCTGCCTTGAAGTTTCCGCCGCTAAACACCTCTGTGTAGGTGATGTTATCATCGGAAATGTAGACTTTAACACCGTTTATGTCGTTTTGATAAGGAATGAGTGTAATGCTTGATACAACACGCTTGGCATTGAAATTGTAGGCAACTGTTTTGCTATGCATCTGCCAATAGGTTGCGATGTTTTCATCAACTGCCTTTGATGCAGAAGCATCGCCGCTAACTACCTGTCGATTCCTTAAAATGTTGGCATCGGCTGAGCGAAGAACCCATACGCCGATGGATTTTTCGGCCGACACGGAGTTGAATGTTACTTTAACAGTTAAGGTTGCCGCCAAATCAGCACTGGTCGGTCGTGTTACTTTGAGGTCGAAGCCCGAAACCTCTGCCTCATGGTCTTCGCTGCTTCGCCACTGTATGCTGTCGGCAAAGCCAAGGTCTAAAAGCTCCTTGCCCGGGAGTGTGATGGATGATGTTAAATTTGTCTGAGATAAGTTTATCTGCGAAAGCAGATGTTCAAGATATTCTTCGGGAGTTTCTGCTTTGACCACAGTCACATCAAAGCTCTTGGTTGCAGATTTTGTGCCAACGGTGGCTGTGGCAGTGAGAGTAGCATTTTGATTTTGAGCTGTGCGATTGAGTGCACCTGTTGATGTATCTATGATTCCGTCGGGACTAACAGACCAAGTAATTGAGCTGTTGTATATACCGTTTTGAGGAAGCGTCAAATCAAAACGCAGTGCATGCTGCGGGTCATTTGTAAGCTGAGAAAAGCTGATGCTTTCCGCAGCTACCTGCGCAGCATATTCATCGGTATATGGCTGATTTGATGCGATTAGTTTTGGAAGTTTGATAACATCGGAGCCGTCGAGAGAAGAAAGCTTAATTGCCGTGCCGTTTGTTGCCAAAATAAATGCTGCCTTTGAGCCGCTTATGCCTCTTACATAATCACTGACATCGAAGGTTGCGTATCCGCCTGAGCCTATTGAAGAGGTTGCAACAAGCGATGCATCTTCTCCAAGCTTGGCTTTGAGCGCAGAGTGGCTGAGTGACGAAAGGTCGGACAGACCCGACATTTTGCTTTCTGCCACGGCATACAGGTTGATTTCTTTGCCCTCATACAGCGCAGA
>JAFYUA010000083.1 GCA_017549745.1 Clostridia bacterium
GCTGTGGTTGTTGTATTTTCAATGATTGCGGCGATGCTTCCCCTGGGGGCGTCGGCTGCAAGCGTTGTAGAATACTACAACTTCAGTGATTATGCAACAGGCAAAACCCCCGATATGAACTCGGTTACCAATGGTATCAGCGCACCTGTGGTGGCTGAATACCCCACGGCCGAAAACAAAAGTCTTCAAATGCAGCCCAAGGCAGGCGCAAAGGAATTTTGGTTTCAGGCAAGCTATGTGACTGACCAGGCGTGTGTCATCGAAGGCTCCTTTGCCTACACAGGCACACTTTGCAGCCGCAAATATCTGTTTTCAATAAGCGGCAATGGCGGCTCCGTCACTTTCCTGCAGACGGACAAGACAGGCGTTGTGAAGCTCTATGACGGCACCATCATCGGTCAGCTCAAAGAGGGCGTATTCTTCGATGTTGCCATCACTGCCGATTTTGCAGCAGGCGTATACAGCCTCAAGGTCAACGGCAAGACCACAATTCTCGAAAGAGCTCTCCCTGCCGCATGCACCGACATCACAACCTCGCGTTTTGCAATGATTGGTATGGAAGCCGACACCGAGACCTTCTATGTAAATTACTACGGCATCAAAAAAGTAGAGAGCGAAAGCCAGGAGCCACAGGGCTCAGCTCCCTCTGTGAATGCCGAGGGCATCAGCGCCGTGAGAGCGCCTGTGATTCCCAAGACTGCAGTGACCGACAAAATGTATGCCGAGAGAATGGCAGACCATGTGCTTCTCACCACCACAAGCTCACGCGCCATGGTCGACGGTGAAATCAAATGGCTCGATGCCGACAACCACAATCTTTGTGCAATGGTTATAGACGGCTGCACAATGGTGCCGCTTCGCTTCATCTCTGAGGCATTCGGCGCCAAGGTATCATATAATGAAGCAACAGGTGAAGCCACCATCACCTCAGGCGGCAAAACAATAGTGCTCCGCCAGGGTGACAAAAACTACACCGTCAACGGCGAAGCCCATCAGCTCCTCGTGGCAGCATTCAACAATCAGGGCAGATTGCTCGTGCCGCTTCGTGCAATAGCCGAAATGCTCGGCACCGAGGTTTTCTATGACCGCTGCGGCTACATAATCATAGGCGACAACGCCATGAGCTTCAATGTGTCCGACGCTGCCGACAAGAAAATCCTCGACAGAGCCGTGCGCAATGTCATCTTCGATGACCCCACCGCTGAGGAAATCATAGCTTCGCTAAAAGCAGAAAATCCCAATAAATCGCACCCCCGTCTAATGGTGACACCCGAAACCCTCCCCGCACTTCGCCAAAAGGCACTCAATGACCCTGTGTGCAAGGAGTGGACAGCCGACCTCATCTCGGCATGCGAAGGCATCATGACATCTGCCCCCCTCAAGCATGGCAGAACCGACGGCATAAGAATGCTCACCACAAGCCGTAAGGCACTATCCAATATAGCCACCCTTTCGCTTGCATATCTTATCACAGAGGATACCAGATATGCCAAGGGTGCCACCGACATTCTCATGAATGTGTGCGGTCCCAATTTCCCCGATTGGAACCCCTACCACTTCCTCGATGCCTCCGAAATGTCTGCAGCAGTAGCCATAGGCTATGACTGGTGCTATGACTATCTGTCAGATTATCAGAAGATGGTAATCCGTTCGGGCCTTGCAAGCAAGGGTATGCACTACATGCTCCTTGAGCTCAACGAAATGAAAGGCTCTTTTGAAACAAGCAGCGGCTTCTGGACCGACCAATCTCAGGCGACTTACCCCGGCAACTGGGTAAGCGTGTGCTCGGGTTCATTCATCATGGCGGCTCTCGCCATTGGTGACGAAAGTGACGAAGAGGCTGCAATGGCAGGCGAAATCATCGACAAGAGTCTTGAACACGAGAAAAACCTTCTTGCCAAATTTGCACCCGATGGTGCATGGAAAGAGGGCCCCGGCTATTGGGGATACAGCTATCAATACTTCTCAATGGCATTTGACTCTCTGCTCACAGCTCTTGGCACAGACTATGGTCTCACCAAGTCGCCCGGTCTTCACAACGGTGCCTACTTCATGGTGGGCATGACAGGCTCAGTGGCAAACTTCAACCTTGCCAACTCTGAGTATGAAGCCATCACAGCACCTTCGCTCATGTGGGTGTCCAAGGCATTTGCCGACCCAGGTCTCACCCGCTATCGCGAATGGTTCCTCGGTGAGTTTGGCGAGCGTGCCGGCTATGGTGATATCATCTGGTACAATCCCGAATATGCAGGCGACATAGCCGCTATTCCCACCCACAGCAATTCCCGTGAATTCCCTGTTGCAACTGCCCGTTCAGGCTTTGGCGAGGGAGAATTCTATGTGGCATTCCATGGCGCCGACGATGGCGGCGGCCGTGTTGTAGACATGGACGCAGGCACATACATCGTTGACCTCTTCGGCAACCGCTGGGTTGAAGACTCCGGCTCCGAAGGAGCTACATATTATTCCTATGCAGGCGTAGGACTTCGTGACTACTATCGTATGCGTGCCGAAGGTCACAACACCATCGTTGTAAACCCCGGCTACTACGAAGACCAGAACTACCACGCGCTCAAAGATATTGACCGCTATGAATATAACAATCGCTACACCCTCATGTCCACCGATTTCACCAATGTGTATGCCTTTAAGGGCGTGTCGGACTTCAAGCGCGGCGTGATGGTGGATTCGGTTGACATGACCACCCTCGTTCAGGACGAAGTGACCATGTCAGTTCCTTCCAAATTCTATTCATTTATTCACATTGGTGCATCTGCCGAGGTTGCCTCTGACGGCAGAAGCGCAGTCCTCACCAATGGCACCAACAAAATGTATGTTCAGCTCATTGGCGACGAAAGCCTCACTCTTGCAGTGACCAACAATGTGCCGCTTGCCACCTCGCCTCAGCCCTATTCGGCAACTGATGACTCAAAGCGCAACAAGCTCTTCATTGAGGCTGATGATGTGACAAGCCTCAAATATGCAGTGCTCATCAGTCCTCTTTGCGGCGGTGAAACAGAGGGCGCTAAAGTATCTGAACTCACCGATATCGACTCCTGGACTCTCCCCGAAGCTGGCAACTCTCCCAAGCTCAGCGCCATCTATCTTGGCGGCGAAGCAGTTGAAGATTTCAACCCTGCCAAAAAGGTGTATAATCTCCTTTATGACCCCTATGCAGTAGGCGGCAAGGGAGCCGACCTTCTGAACACAGTGGTAACTGCCGAGGGTGACGGCGAAATAACCGTAGAACCCCACACCAATGACAACCGTTGTGCACGCATCACCATCACCAAAGATGGCGAAAGCACACAATATTTTGTAAACATCAAAGAGCTTGCAACCCGTGATGATGCAGTGAAATACTTCCCCATGGTTGAAGCCGAATTTGTGGGCGAAGACCAGCCATCGCTCAACCGCGTGAGACCTGTGAGCTTCGAAACCAACGACTTTGCTCAGGAGGAAAATCCCCCCGAGGCATCTCTCGATGGTGACTATAACACCCGCTGGACAGGCGACAGCTACATGGGCGAAATGATTTATGACCTTGGAAGTGAGCAGGCACTCTCTCATGTGGGCCTTGCGTTCTACCTCGGCTCTGAAAGACAATACCTCTTTAAGCTCGCAGTTTCCAATGACAAAGAAAACTGGGAAATCGTGCAGACGGTTGCCACCTCTGGCCGCACACTTGACATGGAGCTCTACAAGGTAGACAGACAGGCGCGCTATGTCAAAGTCATTGGCTATGGTAACACATCGAATCAGTGGTTCAATGTGACCGAAGCAGGCTTCTTCACTAAATGAGGTGAAGCATGCCGAATAAATCCTTTCAAAAATTAATATCATTGCTTTCAGCATTTGCGATTGCAGCAGGCACCACAGCGCCTGCCGCAATCGCAAATCCGCAGGCGGTTTTTGAAGATTCAGCAGGAAGCGTTTTCCTTGAGGCTCCGCTTTGCGGATTCACTTCAAATGAACTTGCACAACGCTACACCTCGTCGGCACCTTATGAAAAAGGAGGCTTCAAAGCTCCCGTAGCCAAAAGCCTTGAGGCGCGTGTCTGCAAAGACGATGCCGTTGGTGACTATATTCGTGTGGAGTATTCATCAGACGAATCAGGCAATCCATATGGCGGCGTTCAGCTTACCGACGAAAACCTGAATGTGAGCGCAAACGGCTCCAACTCATTTATAACTTTTGAAACCACCCTGCGTCGTAATTCAAATCAGAGAATTTATTTTTATCTGATAAAAGAAGACGGAACCAGAGAGACAACCTCTGTTATGACATGGTGGAATTCCGACAGCCAAAACAGACTTTGGTGGCTTTACAACAAGCAAAACACTTCTCTTGTTCTCAATGACAACACTTGGTATCACATAGAACTTTCGCTTGATTTAAAAAACCAAGCATACAAAATCACCGTTGATGGCGGAGCGCATGAAAGTGTATCGCACACATACTCAGGCTCAACCCATCTTCCCGCAGATGTGACATATGACGGCGTTGGTTTTGGATATCTTGTCCCTGCTTCAAAGGGCGAAACTTCGACATAGCCGACATGTATGTTTCAAACTCGCGTTCGGGTCCGCATGGGTCTATTGCAGGAAGCTCCGTCACTTTTGACGACGGCACTCTCTCAGAACTCAGTGCCGACCATGGTTGGCATCTCGATTCTCAACACATATATAATTCAGCCCGAAATGTGCGCACAGTGAGTGTTGCCGATGTGGGCGAGCCTCAC
>JAFYUA010000084.1 GCA_017549745.1 Clostridia bacterium
GGGAGTTTTTGAGCCTGTGTTCATGAAAATGAGCTTGGAGTAGACATCGGTGTCGGAATGTTCAATGACAGAGGCTACGATATCAGTGCCGTCGGGTGAGAGGGCAGTGGCGAGCACATTGTTGCCCGTGTGCCATTTATACAAAAGCTGCATGCTTGAGGTGTAGGCACTCACGCAGGCTGTGTAGCCCGCTTCTTTGGTTACGAGAATATAGTCACCGTCATCATTGACCGATGCAGATATGATTTCTTCTTTGGAATCGACAAGCTGATACTCTTTGGCTGATGACATGACAAGAGCATTGTTGCCATTGCGAGTGTAAACAACCGCGCCGTCACCATTGGTGCGCACAAGCGGTGTGCCGGGGAAGGTGTCAACCTTGGAGATGAGCTCCATGTCAGGACCAAAGCACATTACTGAGTGAGGCGAAGCATAGAGCACTCCTTTGCCATATTGTGAGGCAGTGCTGCCGCGTGTCTCACCGAGAGTGTGTTGATTGCCCACATATGAACGATGATAGCTATTGGGAAGAACGGGGATTATGTCCGTCATGATAAGCACTGCCAACAGCACAATAGCTATAAAAGTCACAATACGGTTTCTGCGCTTTCTTTTGTCGAGCTGAGAAAAAGCATATATCTTTGATGCGATGAAATAACTGATTGCAGAAAAGATGCCATTGCTATTATCATCATCTTCTTGCGCATCTTCTATATCGTCCTCTTGCTCGGCTGCTTCTTCCTCGTCATATTCATATTCAGATTCATCGGCATTATATTCCTCAGTTTCCTGAATTTCTTCATCGGGAATATCATCGGTGTCCTGCTCGTCTATAACCTCAGAATCGACGATTTCTTCTTCATTTTCATATACATTATCTTTATCAGGAGTGTCAAATTCGTTCATGGCTGAATTCTCCTTTAGTAATAAATTTCATATAGTGCAAGTCCCTGAGCAGGTGCAGTGGGGCCTGCAAGGCTGCGGTCTTTGCCATCGATGATATCCTTGACTTTATCTGGCAACATGCGCCCCTCACCCACCTGCACGAGGGTGCCTGTGATGATGCGCACCATGTTGTAAAGATAGCCGTCGGCTTTTATATAAATCTTCACAAGGTCGCCGTCACTTACGACCTCAAGAGAATGAACATTGCGCACTGTTGACTCCATTTCGGGGCCAGTGGTCATGAATGAGCGAAAATCATGCTCACCTATGATATGCGCTGCGGCAGCATTCATGGCATCGACATCAAGCATCTTGCGAAGCTGCCATTCATAGTTTTTGGTAAAAACGCCTGCCTCGGGTGAAGTGTTGATGACATAACGATATTTTTTGGCAACGCATGAAAATCGGGGATGAAAATCAGCATCAGCCTCATGAGATGATAAAATGCGAATGTCATCGGGCAGTGCATTGTTCATCACAAGAGCTATTTTTTCGGGTGGAATGGGAGTGGAGAGCCAAAATCCCGCCGAGTAGCGCACCGCGTGCACTCCGGCATCGGTGCGGCTGCAGCCATACACCCTCACATCTTCGCCTGTGATGGCTTTGACCGTTTCTTCCAAAGTTCCCTGGATAGTGACAACCGATGGTTGAATCTGAAATCCATGGTAATTGGTGCCGTCATATTGTAGGATAAGTCGTATATTTTTCATATTAAAAACCCAAATTTATAAAAACAATAACCAGTGCAAAGATAAGCATAGCGCCCAAAGCTATCCAGTCGAGAGAAGTGACGCGAAGCTGACGAAGGCTTGTGCGGCCTTTGCCGCCGCGATAGCATCTGCA
>JAFYUA010000085.1 GCA_017549745.1 Clostridia bacterium
AAGTGCAGGGCAAGCAGGGCAGAGACTACTATGAGTGCAAACCCGTGTTCGAAAATGAGCTCACCGCCCAGATTACATCGCACGGAGGAGCCGACTTCTATGCAGTGCACTATTTTATTCAGCAGATTCTGGGCGACTCCGATGCCGCCAAATACACAGTGGATGTGTATCAGGCGCTCGACATGGCACTGCCGGGCATACTTGGCTATCGCTCAATTCTTGGCGGCAACATTCCCATTGAAATCCCCGATTTTCGCATAAAAGAAGCGCGCGAGCCATATCGCACCGATGTGGCATGCACCGATCCCGCAGTGGCAGGTGCTCAGCTTCTTCCCCTGAGTGCCAAGGGCGACAGGCTCATCCCCCCTGCCACATATGACAGAATGAGGGAGCTGTGGCTCAGCGACAAAAAAGGAGAATAAGCATGGCATATTTTTTGAATGAAATGAGCGTGAGAGACCTCAAAAACACTCTCACCAAATGCAAGACGATAATAATCCCCGTGGCTATTGTGGAGCAACACGGCTACCACCTGCCCCTCACCACCGACATCCACATGGCAGTGCAGCCCCTTATTCAGGCAGGCGAGCGCCTCAATGCAGTGGTGGCACCGTCGGTCAACTATTCATTCTCTGGCGGCGAGCTCACAGGCACCATCAACATCAACCCCAATGTGTTTGCCACATATCTCACCGAGATATGCTCAGAGTTTATCCGCACAGGGTTCAAAAATGTGGTGCTCTTTCTCGGTCATGGCGGCACTGAAAACACTGCCGCGGTAAAAAGCGCTATTCAGATGCTACTGCGTCGCGACAAAAAAATAGCCAAAGAAGTGACTATATCTATAATTGATTGCTTCGAGCTTTCCAAAACATGGCTCGAGCTTTTCAATCAGGAACCTGAGCATGATTTTCATGCGGGTCAGGTGGAGACGGCGCTCATGATGCACTGGAGACCCGACCTCGTGCAGGACGATGTGTGCATTGATGATGACTACATGGCAAAAATGATGCGCACCGACCCCGACTGGTTTGCCACAAGCGAAAAGCTCATCGACCATCCGTTTGTGGTGGAGGCGGTTTCACAAAGACCTGAAATCGAGGTGGGCGTGATGGGCTTCCCCGAGCTTGCAAACCCAGAGCTTGGCAAGATTGTTGCCGATGAGACGGTGGAAGAACTCATCAAATACATCGACATGATAAACGAAAAGAACGGCTGATTCATTGTCAATCCATAAAATCAAACCGCGCGCATATTTATCTTCGAAAACTGGCTTCACCTATAGGTGCAGAGGTTTTCTCCGATATATATGCGCGCGGTTTGGTTTTGTTTATATTTATATGTTAGATTTTCTCTAATGGAACTACAACCCACTCAAACATCTCTTTGAAATCATTGAAACAATCTTCACATATCCAATGATAACGGTCTTCTGTGGAGTATGCCATTGTTGTTGAGGAATCAATTCTTTCAGAACAAAACGCACAATGTTCATGTCCCCAACTTTCTCTGTAAACCTTGAACGAGTCTTTTATCAAAATTTTTCCAAACAAATATTCTTTTTGGTTTGTCATCTCCAATCAGTTTTCAGTTTACATTAACCTCCTATTTCAGTTCAAAATGACCATCAGGAAATACTCTATATTGTTTTCCTTTGGAATCAGTATAAACATTAACTATTATATTAAAACACTCTAACAAAAATCTCTTCACAATGTTTAGCAACCGCCTCATCAAGCCAATCACAAATAAGAGCATACACATCTTTTGTTTCTTCGTAGTCGAACTTTCTGTTTTTATAGCTTTTTAAATCATCTATATACTCTTGCAAATTTGTTATGACAGCTTCTCCGGCATCATCAAAGGCTCCTTCGCATTGATTGTAATCCCGTGTAAAACCATGCCACCCATTGCCGTCAAGAGATGGTTCACCAAATATGTCCATAAAGAAACCATCCCAAATATGTAATGTTTCCATATTTTCATCGTTCGTAGACAATTCCACTTCCGTTTCATATTCGTAGCCTTCGTAAAATCTGTAATTATCTATCTTTCCAATGCCCATTATCTAATATCTCCTTCTGCCTTTTAGTCGCTTTCCCAGTTTTCCTTGCTGTTATTGCTTCATTCCACTCTTTCTTTGAAATCCATTTATTCTTTCCTATTAATATCTCTTCTTGTGGCTTGCTAACATTCTTGCCGTGTCCGACACCAGGAATTCTTCGCTCAACAACCCAAGAAGTTCCTTGATCTTTTGGTGCATTCGGTGTTTGAGTATGCCACCTACTAAGGTACTTATACTTGCCTGATTCCCATGTGTATTTAATTTGAGAGTATCCTTTTTTAGATTGAACTTGTGTGACAGCCTTTTTGGGTATTTTAATAGGCGATCTTTTCGCTATACTTGCAGATTTATCCGCAAGCTTTGCTGCATCTCCCACCTTATCCGCCATTTTAGCAAGCTTGGCTGAGTCTGCAACTTCACCTACAAATGGCACTGCTCCGAGAGCACTGAGACCTGCCGACACAAAATCACCGCGAGCCAAATCGATGGGAACTGAGGCAAGGTCAGCAAATGTGTCAAGCCCTGGAATCAGGGAAGCTATTGCAAGCCCATCACTGATTTTGTCCAACAAGCTACCCAAAGTGTTACCGAAATTTCCTCCTGCTCCTCCGCCCATCAGTCAATCACCGACTTTCTTCTGGACTTTGAAAACTCGCTTTCAAAGGAAATGATGTTGATGTCCATATCCTTGATTGGTTTAAATATATTATCAGGGGCAGCACCATAGACGATTATATTTTTGGGTTTCAATCGGCTCACGGTTTCTGCAAGACCTTTTTTGAAATACTCTTTATCCCTTTTGCCTTTGATGCAACCATGAGTACCAAGTGCTATTGTTTTGTGTGGTTCAATTCCATCAAAGCAAAACAAATATGTCCTTATGTCATTAAATCGCACATTGGGAATAACACTAACGCCCTTGGAACTGAGCCATGCCGCCAATGCTCTGCCGCGATATGTATTCCACATCTGCATAACAAGGGGCATGTTTCGATATATGCTGAAATCGGGAGAAATAACCCCTCTGAATTTTTTGATTTTGTTCAGATATTGATTGGGATTTCTCCACAGTCTTTCAAACTTTTCATCGTGCTCATAAAAATGTACCCAACAATCAAAGTCATTCCACGCTTTTGACATGGCACGCGAAAAAGTCACCATCTTATTTGGAACTTCGTCAGTTGCTTTGAAAACAGGCAATTCCAAAAATCCCGAATAGTCAAAATTCTCGTTTAAAAATGCTTTGAAAACATCTCTTGCTTTATTACAATTCATTATCACTTGTTCCTTTCTTGATAAACATTCTGATAATATAATTGTAACACAAATAAAATTTTGCTGTGCTCGCTTAAAAGCAAAAAATGAAACAGCTTCAAGCCCAACTCCCACAAGGCTTAGATGAGTGTGTGGCGTGAAAATCCTGACGAAATGGGTATATTTATATTATAATAACTTACACAAACAAAGTCAACTCAAAAAACGCACCTAAGAATATCTCAGGTGCGTTTTGTGTGCAATTCAATTGTCTATCAGATTTAAAAGGTCCCTATAATATTTCACACCTTGTTTGAAACTATAATACATTAATCTCCCATTAAGATGATTAAATGCCGATTCATATGCTATATAAGCCTTTCGGTGCTCTTCGGGCAGAGGCTCCCAGAATTCGTCCATGAGTTTATCCGCTTCTTCGTTGAGCTTTTGGATTTCATCTTCATCTATGGGTGCGCCGTCGGTTGAATTTAATTGACGATAGTATATATCCTCAAGAAAATTGAGCTCACGCCCTCCGCTTTCACCCGCAATCAAAATTTGCAATAGTTCATCAGCAGTCATATTATTTTTGCTTTCAATCATCTTTGGCAAATCCTTTCAAAATAAAAAGTGTGTAGCATATGTTCATATTGTATCATATATAGCCTACTATGTCAAGAATTATAGACTATAATTAGCCTATAATATACTTAGGAGTAATACTATGAATACTTATATGACCGTCAAAAACAGAATAATGAATTTGTGTGAGCAAAAGAAAATCACCATCAACAAGTTAGCAACCGAATCAGGAGTAGCTCCATCTACTATTAAAAACATATTATATGGCAAGAGCAAAAACCCCGGAATTGTGACCATCAAAATGTTATGTGACGGATTGGGAGTTTCGCTGATTGAATTTTTCTCCACTCAGGAATTTGAAAGTTTGGAGCAGGAAATCAAGTGACACAAAAAACGCACCCGAGAATATCTCGAGTGCGTTTTTAATTGTTAGTTTACAAATTAAACCAATTCAATGATAGCCATTTCAGCAGCGTCACCGCGTCTGGGACCCATTTTCATTATTCTGGTGTATCCGCCGTTTCTCTCAGCATATTTGGGAGCGATTTCGGCAAACACCTTTGTAACAACATCTTCCTTAGTGATATAAGCAAGAGCCTGTCTTTTGGTGTGTAATGTATTGGTTTTACCCAGGGTTATCATTTTTTCTGCCATACATCTGATTTCTTTTGCTTTGGGCAGAGTTGTTTCGATTC
>JAFYUA010000086.1 GCA_017549745.1 Clostridia bacterium
CAGGAGCATCTCCACACAACCGATGGTCTTGAAAATCTTGAACTTAAAAATTTGAGTGTTTATAAGGTTTTAGTTTATGATTCCAAAGAAGATACAGTATATAAAGGCGATGACTTCTATGTACGCGACTTTATGTCTACCGGTGGATTGGAAGCTTCAAAAATATTTATATATGAACGCTATATAGAAACCGGTATGGTGTGTATTTACAGATAATCAGATATATGAAAGGAGTGACAATCAATGAAATTCAGATTTAGGTTTATTTCGTTTCTTTTACTGCTTACAATGCTTGTGTCCTCTTGCGTTGGCGCTTTTGCTCAGGATGATGATACTGAAAGTGAGACACAGAAAAATACACCAAACCAATTGATTTATTACGATGGTTATGAGACCTATTCCTTAGGTGCCACAAGCTTAAACGGCTACGCTGGTGCCAAGACCAATAATGAATGGAAGGTCACTGAGAAAATTGATGGCGGCCAGAATCTTAAAATGACGGTTAAGTCCTCAAGCGAGCTTTATTTAGACAGAAATTTCACCGCGGGTGATGTTACAGGAAGCTTTGTGGTTTCTTTGGATGTTATTTTTGAAGATTACCATAATGTGGTAAAGGCGCTGTATGTTAACAGCACCTCGAGCACGAATGTGTGTCTTGTAAAATTTTTGCCAAGTGGCGCAGTGACCCTTGCAGATGGCACGAAAATAGCAAACTATGGTCTTAATAAATCATATAGGCTCTCTGTAGTGCTTGATACTTCGGCAAACACAGCAAACATTTACTTCAACGGCAAAAAAAGAGCAGCAAATGTATCTCTTGGGTCAAAAGCATTCACCGATTTGACCAAGGTTCGTTTTCATATGAGAGATGTTGCAGGTCATTCTGTTGTGTATATTGATAATCTGAGTGTTTACACGGGCGAAAAACCACTCGACGGTGAGGAGTATGATTCTCTTGTTGGTATTTCCGGTGACGAGGCAGAACAGGACAGCACATCGCAGCAGACAGCTACTGTAAGTGTGGGCACTACTATGAAAAATACAATAGCGCTTTATGCTTCCAAAAACTGCGCGCTTGTTCGTGGTGCCAAAACTGTGATAGACGCTTCAAAACCAAACATCATACCTTATTGGGATGCAGATACCGCTATGATTCCGCTCAAATTCTTTGCACAAAGCTTAGGCGGAACTGTTAGCTGGGATTCACAGACCTCACTTCTTACAATGGAGGTTATGGGCAGGCAGGTTAAACTGAAATCAGGCGAAACAGCCATCGAAATCGATGGTCAGAGCCTTGCTCTTGCACATGCTCCTCAAACCAAGGACGGCACAGCCTATATTCCTGCAGAGGATATTTGCGAGCTTATCGGTGTGTATTGCTTCGCCGATTTATCTGACCTTATAATTTATGGCACAGATGAGCATAACTTTACATGGGCAGATGACGGTGCAGTGCTTAGAAAAATTGCCGAAAGCTTTATCTATGATGATGTTGAAGGCGCCGAAATTATAAACAGTGTAAAAGAAAGATGGCCAAATCAGGGGCATCCTCGTCTTGTGATGACTGATGAAAAATTCGAAGCAATCCGCCAGAATCTTGCATCCTCCAACCCCGACCCTGTTTATGTTTCTGCCAAAAAAAGTGTGGTGGCCAGAGCTGACAGATTTATCCGTGAACCATCATCGGGATGGGAACTGCGAGATGATGTTCGACTTTTCAATGTGTCAAAGGAAATTCAGGACGAAGTCATTTACTGTGCTATGGCATATCAGCTTACACTGGAAGATAAATATGCCGAGCGAGCATGGCTTGCAATGTTCAATGCATGCAGCTTCCCCAACTGGCATCCATGGCATATGTTAGATGTTGGAGCAATGGCACAGGGCGTTGGCCTTGGCTATGACTGGCTCTATAACTGGTTAGATGAAAACCAGAGACAAATGATTAAAAATGCTCTTGTTGAGCACGCTTTAAATAACATAATAAATGACCACACAGGCAAAATTTATTGGGGCAACGACCACAAAAACCCACTTCAGCGTTCATGGGACTGGAGTAAGGGCACTCCTGTTAACAACTGGAGGTTTATTGCAGGCGGCGGTGTTGCAACGGCACTTTTGGCAATCTGTGATGAGCTTTCAGGGCAGGACCTTGCCAACTGTGAAATCAGCTTGAAACAATCACTTTTAGATATTCGTCCGGCGCTAAGTCTTTTTGCACCGGGCGGTGCATATCCCGAAGGTCTCGACTACTGGAGATTTGCGATGCAGTATTACACTGTTCATATGAGTTCGCTTTTAACTGCAGCAGGCAATGACTATGGCTATACGAATGCTCCGGGCCTGCGACACACAGCCAACTATGTTATAGCTCTTAATGGTCCGAACTCTATGTTTTCCTTTGGTGGTTCTGTAAGAGTTGACACTATGATACACCCGCCAATGCTTTGGTACGCAGACAAATTTAATGACTATAGTGCTGCTCAGGCGCGAATAAACCGCATTATGCGTGGTGAGGGTGACCCATTCGACTTCTTACATTACAATCCAAGGTTTTCAGAAGCACAAGCAGCGAATAATGCAAGCCTCGATACTTATGCTATGGATACTGAAATATTTGCCACACGCAGCAGCAGAGATGATGATGCTATATGGGCAGCGGTTCACTTTGGTGATAACCATGCCGACCATGGTCAGTACGATATGGGCACATTTGTTCTTGATGCAATGGGCAGAAACTTTTTCCTGGATTTTGGTAAAGATGATTATAATCTTCCAAACAGATTTACAAACACCTACCGCTATAGAGCCGAAGGTCACAATACTATAGTTATCAATCCCGATGAAGGACCGGGTCAGGTGTTCGTTTCAACTGCGCGCATCGATAAGCACGAATCCAAACCTCAGGGCGGATTCGGTATAAGTGATATGACAGCTGCCTATGAGCCATGGGCAACAAGCATGCGCAGAGGTCTCAAGCTCGATAACTACCGCCGCATGGTTACACTTCAGGACGAGGTTCGCCTAAAAGAAGTGTCAGACTTTTGGTGGTTTGCTCATACTGAAGCAGACATTGAAATCTCTGAAGATGGCAAGAAAGCCTATCTTGATATAGATGGAAATATATTACTCGCAGAAATCATAAATGGCGAAAACGCTGTGTTTACATCATCATCGGCAGTGCCTCTTCCCACTTCGCCAAAACAGCCGGGTCAGGCAGATGATTCTCGTGTAAACAAGCTTGTTATCCATATTCCTGAATGTAAGGATTTGGATTTGGCAGTGACATTTAAATGCTATGATGCTGCATATTCGCCCGAAGACTATGACAACACCTTTATTCCGCTTGACGAGTGGTCAATTCCCGACGGCGAAAATGTTATTCCGTACACTCAGGCAGATTCCATTTTAATCAACGGCAAACCACTCGAGGGCTTTGATCCAAATGTCTATAACTATGAAGTTATAGCAGACTCCCAAGACCTTCTTTGGGGCAACCGTGTGGTTACAGGCAGTGCCGAGGGCGGAGTGACTATAATCGAATCAGACCGTTGGAGTGAATATACTATGGTCAGAGCAAATCCTGTTGATGGCAAATCAGCGGTAGGCTACACCATCAAATTTGTGTCTGCTACTCCAAATGAACCTGTAGGTAAAAACGAGATTAAACCTGTAAGCGTACAGGCAAGCGCTGTACCTCAGCCCGAAAACAGCCCCGAAAACACCCTCGACGGCAATTTGAATACCCGTTATTCGTGTTTGGGTATTTGCTGGATTGAATACGACCTCGGCTCCGTAAAATCGCTCGACAGTATCTCACTGGCATTCTGGCTTGCCTACGAAAGAGTCGGACAGTTTGATATTGAAATTTCTCAGGATGGCGTGAACTATACCAAAGTATTCGACGGCAACGCTCTTTCTATAGACGGCTTTGAAAACCATAGGCTCTTTGGTCAGAGCGCAAGATATGTCAGAATCAACATGTATGGTTACAACAATATCAAAACCAACTGGAACAGTCTTCTGGAAGTAAAATTTTATAATTGATAATCTATAGTTTATAGCGGAAGAAGTATTTCCGTGCTTCTTCCGCTAATTATTTTGCAACATGGAAGGATGAATAGGCTATGTATGGAGAAGCCGTGCTTAAAAATAAAGAACGATATATAACCCCTGTGGACATATCTGAAAAAGAATTGAAAAAATGCATGGAGCGTGCACTTGTGCGTCTTAAAAAAAATGCCAGACAGTTTGGTGACAATATGGTTCAGTCCACAGAGGGAATACTTGCAACAAATAAAAGAGGCCATTCCTTCAATCGCTATCTTGCAACCAACAAAGTAACATGGAAAACAGGCATATGGACGGGTCTTTATAACCTCGCATATCTCTATAGCGGAGATATTGAATTTCTTAAAGTGGCAAAAATTCACTTAAAGCACTACATAGAAGCCTCAAAACACCCCGAGCTAAACAATGACCACGACACTG
>JAFYUA010000087.1 GCA_017549745.1 Clostridia bacterium
CAGGCTACGCCGCCTGCAAGAGCAACCGCAGAGCATCCTTTGCGCTGGGCAGCTTCCAAGAGGTGGTCTACCATAACTTCGCACACGCTGCGCTGAAAGCTTGCGGCAATATCTGCTTTGTTGGGCTCCTCACCTTTTTGCTCGATGTTGTGATAATGATTTATGACAGCGGTCTTAATGCCGCTGAAGCTAAAATCCAGGCTGTCGCCAGGAAATCTCACCTTTTTAAACGGGATTGCAAGCTCGTTGCCCTCTCTGGCAAGGGCGTCAATCTTGGGCCCGCCGGGATAACCAAGACCGAGAACTCTGGCAACCTTGTCAAACGCTTCGCCGGCTGCATCGTCACGAGTCTGCCCGAGAACTTCAAACTCGGTGTAGTCAGCCACATATACGATGTGACTGTGACCCCCTGATGCCACAAGGCACACAAAGGGCGGGGTGAGCTCGGCATGGTCTATAAAATTGGCACAGATGTGACCGCGGATATGATGAACGGGAATCAGCGGGATGCCTAAAGCAAGCGACAGAGCCTTGGCTGCAGACACACCCACCAATAGCGCCCCCACAAGACCGGGAGCGTAGGTCACGGCTATGTAGTCAAGGTCGGCAAGGGTGATGCCAGCATCGGATATGGCAGTGTCTATCACACAGTTGACTGCTTCGAGATGCTTGCGCGAAGCTACCTCGGGCACAACGCCGCCAAACTTTTTGTGAGTTTCGATTTGAGAAGATATTACATTGGAAAGTACAGTCCTGCCGTCTTTGACAACAGCGGCTGCGGTTTCGTCACATGATGATTCTATTGCGAGTATCAAAGACAAACTATCACCACCTATAGTTGTAGGGTCATAAGAAGTGCGGTTTCGTGATTGTCGGCATAATAGCCTTTGCGGCTGCCCACAAGCTCAAAACCATATTTAGTGTAAAGATTGATTGCATTTATGTTGGACTCGCGCACCTCTAAAGTTACAAAATCAAGCTTCTGCGCGCGGGCATAGTCTATGATTTGCTCCAGTAGTGTCGAGGCAATGCCTTGATTGCGATATGCAGGGTGAACGGCAATGTTTGTGATGCTGCCCTCCCCTGCTACTGATTGAATACCACAATAGCCAATTACGCTCTCACCGTCAAGCGCCAGAACATAATGAGCAAAACGGCTTGCAAGCTCCGACGCAAAGAGGTTTTTGCTCCATGGGATAGAGAAGCAGAGCTTGTCAAGATTGGTTATGGCATCGAGATATTCTTCTTTGAGTGTGTCATAATGTATGTTCATTATTATCATCACTTAATTTGTTATATATTTTTTGGACTGCTGCTCTAAGCTGAGCAGCACATTTTCTGTAGGTGGCGAGGTCGCCTCCATATGGGTCGGACACATCGGCCGAGAGTGCAAATTCAGCGATTGTAAATATCTTTTGGGAAGATTCAGGGAAAGCAGCTTTGAGCACTGATGCATGAGATGATGTCATAGTAAAAATGAAATCTGCCCACGAAACATCGGCTTGTGTGATTTGGTGTGATGCATGGCTACTGATATCTGAACCAAGCTCAGATGCAGCGATGACCGAATATTCACTCGCCCTCATGCCATCTATGGCGGCGATGCCGCGCGAGCACGCCTCAAAGGCGGCCGAATCGGCACTCAGGGTTTTGAAAAAGCCCTCTGCCATTGGGCTGCGGCAGGTGTTGCCTGTGCAAACAAAGATAATATTCATTGCATTACACCTCGATTATATGGTGGCCTGCTGCTTTGTAAAGCCTGTTGCGCACTGCTGTGCCCATGCCACCCTCTAAGGCAAACTCGGCATAAACCAATGCCACGCCGTGCCTGTCGAAGGTGCGCAGATGAGAAAACAAATTGTGAGCATATTGCTCCATGCAGTCACCTGCATCAAGCACAATTGCACCACCCGAATAGGTGCTGCCTTTATATGAAAGAACTCCGCAAGCGGGATTGTCATCAAGCTGGGATTGAATATAGGCTCTCACTCTCTCGCTATCACCCTGCACTACTATGACCTCAGCCTTGGGGGAATAATGAGTGTATTTGAGACCGGGGCACTTGGGCACGCTATCGGCATCGATGAGCCCTGCATCAAGCTCGGCATCGGGAATAAGCTTTTGAATCATCTCCAAAGTAACTGCACCGGGGCGAAGAACTACCGTCCTGTCACCCGACACATCTACCACAGTGGACTCAAGCCCGATTTCGCAGCCTGTGCCATCGATTATGTAATCAACTCTGCCGTAGAGGTCATCTATGACATCGGAGCACACTGTGGGGCTTGGACTGCCCGACAGATTGGCGCTTGGAGCAGCAACAAGAGTGCCGCTTTCGGCAATGAGCCTTTGGGCTGTTTCGTTTGATGGGAAACGCACTGCAACAGTGTCAAGACCTGCGGTGACTTTGCCGCCTACATTGGGGCTTTTGTCAAAAATCAAAGTGAGAGGTCCCGGCCAGAAATGCTCCATGAGAAGCGCTGCCTTTGGTGAAACTGAGGAGGCAAGGAGAGACAACTGAGATATATCACATATATGAACAATAAGCGGATTATCACTTGGTCTGCCCTTTGCTGCATATATTTTGTCTACCGCGTCATCACTGAATGCATCGCCGCCAAGACCGTATACCGTCTCGGTGGGGAAAACAACCATGCCGCCTGCCTTGAGGCAGAGGGCAGCTTCTGTTATATTTTCGGCAGTGATGATTTTGGTGTTCATTGGTGGACTCCCTGTCAGTTCTCGTTCATTTTGAGCTTTTCGCTCTGGTCTGATGTGATGAGAGCATCAATAATCTCATCGAGGTCACCGTTCATGACGGAATCAAGACGATGAAGAGTGAGACCGATGCGGTGGTCGGTAACCCTGCCTTGAGGGAAGTTGTAGGTGCGAATACGCTCACTGCGGTCACCTGAGCCGACCTGACTTTTGCGTTCCTGAGAGATTGCTTCATTTTGCTTTTGGAGCATCATGTCATACACACGGGAACGAAGAATTTTCATTGCTTTGTCTTTGTTTTTGTGCTGCGATTTCTCATCCTGACAAGAAACCACCACACCCGTGGGAATATGGGTGATGCGCACTGCGGAATCGGTTGTGTTTACACACTGACCGCCCGGTCCGCCTGCACGGAAAACATCTATGCGAAGGTCATTGGCATTGATTTCAACCTCGACATCTTCCACTTCGGGAAGCACTGCAACTGTTGCAGCCGAGGTGTGAATCCTGCCGCCTGATTCTGTGGATGGGATACGCTGAACTCTGTGGACTCCGCTTTCAAACTTAAGACGGGAATACGCACTATCACCATTGATGGCAAAGGTGACCTCCTTGTAGCCGCCGATGTCGGTTTCATTGGCAGAGAGCAATTCTACTCTCCAGCGCCTCGTTTCGGCATACATGGAATACATGCGCAAAAGGTCAGCTGCAAAAAGTGCAGCTTCGTCGCCGCCTGTGCCACCGCGGATTTCCACGATTACGTTTTTGTCATCATTGGGATCTTTGGGCAAAAGGAGAATTTTGATTTCTTCACATACCTCTTCAATCTGCCTTTTGCTATGAGCCACTTCCTGCTCTATCATTTCTTTATCTTCTTTGTCAAGACCGGGTTCGGCAAGCATGAGCGCTGCCTGGTCGATATTTTCATTGAGTGCCTTATATTCACGATATTTCTCAACGATGGGAGTGATGTCTGAGTGCTCTTTGCAAAGCTTCCGCCATTGCTCCTGGTCGGCAATCACCTGGGGGTCACTGATTTTTTGCTCAAGGTCAGCAAATCTATCTTCTATAAATGACAATTTGTCAAACATATAGCACCTCAAAATATAGTTTTATTATTAATTATACCACAATATATAGATATTTCAAGCCTTTTTTGCAATTTTAACAATACTGTAATATAAAATATCAGTTGAATATATCATAGCCGTCAAATTCGGCAAAAAGGCTCTCAATTCTGCCTTTGATGTTGGCAAGCGACGGTGATGAAAGCCCAGGGTCGGAAGCTATGACCGAGGCTGCCGCATCAGAGGCGCTTTGAAGCAGGTGAGAATCGGCAAAAAGATTGGCAACCTTTAGCTCGGGCACGCCGTGCTGGCGTGTGCCGAAGAACTGACCGCTGCCTCTTAGCTCCAGGTCTTTTTGAGAGATTACAAAGCCATCATTGGTTTGAGTCATAATCTTCATGCGCTCAGATGTGTTGTCAGAAGACGAGTCAGACACAAGTATGCAATATGACTTGGCATCGCCCCTGCCCACTCTGCCTCTGAGCTGATGAAGCTGCGAAAGCCCGAAGCGCTCGGCATTTTCGATGAGCATGACAGTGGCATTTGGCACATCAACTCCCACTTCGATGACAGTGGTGGACACAAGAACGCTTATCTCATTGTTTTTGAAACGAGCCATTATTTCATCTTTTTCGCTCGGCTTCATTTTGCCGTGAACGCAAGCCACATTAATCCCCTTAAGTGCTCCGTTTTGAAGTGCCTGCGCTGTTTTTTCAACCGATGCCGCCTCAATCGCCTCAGAATCCTCCACCAACGGACACACAACATAGCACTGGTGTCCCATGGAAACCTCTTTTTTGATGAAATTGTATGCTCTGTCACGCATGTTGGCACCGATGTGATATGTATCGACGCTTTGTCTGCCACTTGGCATTGATTTTATGACGGAAATATCAAGGTCACCATAGAGAATGAGCGATAGAGTGCGCGGAATGGGAGTGGCACTCATAACGAGCACATGAGGCGAGATGCCCTTGGCAGAAAGCAAAGCGCGCTGATTTACGCCAAAGCGGTGTTGCTCGTCGGTGATGCAAAGCGCAAGATTGGCAAATTCCACCCCTGATTCGATGAGCGCATGAGTGCCCACCACGACATCGAATCTGCCCTCGGCAATATCCTTGCGAAGCTTTGGTTTTTGCTTTGATGATGAAGTGAACAGGGCAACGCGAACCGAGTCGCCAAAAACAGAGGTCAAAGTAGCATAGTGCTGATTAGCAAGAATTTCTGTGGGGGCCATGAAAGCGCACTGATATCCCGCCCTGACCATGGCATAAATAACAGCAGATGCAACGGCGGTCTTGCCGCAGCCCACATCACCCTGAACAAGACGATTCATGGGTCTGCCGCTTTTGAGGTCGGCGCATATGTCATTGATGGTGCTCTTTTGACCATCGGTGAGTTCAAAGGGAAGCATTGATGCGAACTCACGCACTGCTGCCGCTGCACTGACCCTGATGCCATAATTAGCACTTCGGCGCTCTTTGAGAGACGAAAGCGCAATAGAAAGAACAAAAAGCTCCTCAAAGGCAAGCCTGTCATGAGCACGGCAGAGCGTGGTGAAATCGCGAGGTCTGTGAAGAACAGACACCGCCTCAGACACAGGCATAAGGCCATGGCGCTCCATGATATCGGCAGGAATACAATCTTCAAGATGGCAAATTCCTGACATGGCAAGGGTCACAGCTTCGGATATCGTCTTGGAGCTAAGACCTGCAGTGGCACGATACACAGGCACTATCACCCCTGTGTAGCGAGCGTCGGCACTATCTTCAATATAGCGCAAGTCAAATTCGCGACGGCTGCCAGAAACAGACATTGAGCCATATATGTTGTATAAATGACCCGATTGGATTTTGGGCTTTGAAAAAGGAGCCGAAAACCACTTGACCGTGGCAATGTCGTGCCCATCGGTGACATTTAAAAGAAAAAGCGAAAGCTTGGGTTTTAGCCTGCGCTCCTGCACCTGACGCACAGTTCTTACCTTGATGCAGCAAAGCTCACCAGGCACACACTCAGCTATAGAGCATACCTTGCGGCGGTCCTCATAGCCCGACGGAAAATAATATACAAGGTCCCACACGCTATGGATGCCGAGCTTTGCAAAAAGCTGAGCTTTTTTGGGACCGATGCCCTTTAGCACTGTGATGGGAGAGCTCAAATATTCAATTTGCTCCAAAGATTGATGTTTCATAAAAACCTCACCATTTGACAAGAAGATGCCGCAAGCGGCATCTTCCAAAGATAGTTATTCTACAGATATTAAATAGTGATAAACCGGCTGAGCACCTGCATTTAGCATGATGTCACACTCGGGATATTTTTCTTCGAGCGAAGCGGCAAGAGCCTCGGCACTTTCACTGGATACATCTGCACCATAAAACAGGCTTATTGTGCCCGATTCATCATCGGCCATAAGCTCAATTGCAGCCTCTGCCGCAAGCTCACAGCTTTGGCTCGAAGCTTTGATTTTGCCGTCTACAATGCTGAGATATTCGCCCTCTTTGATGTCGACACCATCAACGGAGGTGTCTCTCACTGCATTGGTAACCTGAGCGCTCTTTGAAAGGGCTATTGCCTCCTGGAAAGCCTCTTTATTTGCAGCAGGGTCAGCATCTTCATCAAACGCAAGCATGCAGCTCATTGCCTGAGTAACTGCAGTGGTCGCAATGACAATCACATTTTTGCCCGAGAGCTTTGCAGCCTGCTCGGCAGACATGATGACATTTTTGTTGTTTGGAAAAACAAATATATTGTCAGAATTGATAGATTCAATAGCACTGAGAATATCGTCTGTGCTTGGATTCATGGTCTGTCCGCCCTCG
>JAFYUA010000088.1 GCA_017549745.1 Clostridia bacterium
ATCACCAAGAATTGAATACACTCTGTAGGCTTTGTTATCAAGCTTAGCAGCGAGAGCCATGCCATTTGCAGCACAGATGCCCTGACCCAAAGAACCTGTGGACATGTCAACTCCGGGCACACCTTTCATGTCGGGATGACCCTGAAGATAGCTGTCGATTTTACGAAGGGTAACGATATCTTCCTTGGGGAAATATCCTTTCTCGGCAAGAGCACCATAAAGAGCCGGTGCACAGTGACCTTTGGAAAGAACAAAACGATCTCTTTCGGGGTCAGCAGGATTTGCGGGGTTCACATTCATTTCATCAAAATAGAGAACTGATAAAATATCAGATATCGAAAGTGAACCGCCCGGATGTCCCGAAGCAGCATTGTACACACCGTCGATGGCGTGCTTTCTGATTTTGTAGGCTGTGAGTTCCAGTTGAGTATTGGTCATATATAGAAACCTCCTTGGTTATTTTATTTAAGCTTATTCATTGGCAGCATCAATGCACATTGATATAATTTCTTCAAGACGCTCTGTGTCTTTTTTGATATACACATATCCTATAAGAGCTTCAAGCCCTGTTGCGATGCGATAGTCAATGATGTCAGCATTCTTGGCGCTTGTGTATGAATGGGCATTTCTGCCGCGCTTGAATGCATCGGTCTCTTCGGGGGTGAGTTTGTCTTTGATGATGTGATATATCTTCGACTGTGCCTTTGCACTCACATAGTGAGTAGCTGCCTTGTGAAGTTTGGACACAGGCATATTGGAAGAATGCATTATATAACTTCTGACATACATCTCATACACCGCATCGCCAATGTAGGCAAGCGACAGCGGCGAAACCTGATTGGGCGAGATGGCAATTTCAAATTTTGTCATATCATACCCTTTTCCACTTTACTCCGCCGCGTGTATCCTCAAGAGCTATTCCGGCATCCTTGAGCATATCACGAATCTCGTCGGCTCGTTTAAAGTCTTTATTTTTTCTGGCATTGTTTCTTTCTTCAATCAGAGCTTCGATATCAGAATCGAGGAAATCCTGTTTTTCCTCTTTGAGAATTCCCAACACATTCATAAGCTCTTCAATCAGAGAAATGGCTGCATCAAGGCTCTGGGCGCAAGTAGTCTCATCGAAGTTGGTGTTGGCATATTTAACGATATCGAATATTGCAGAAACTGCATCGGCAGTGTTGATGTCATCATCCATAGCTTTTATGAACGCATCTTTGAAGGCATCAAGCTCAGCGAGTGTAGCCGGGTCTGCTTCATTTGTAGGTGCACTCTGGCTAAGGAAACGAAGATTTGCAAGGCATGTGTTGATGCGCTCCAATCCCGATTTTGCCTGAGCAAGCAATTCATCACTAAAATTGATAGGGTTGCGATAATGAGCAGAAAGCATGAAAAATCTGATTACAATGTAGTCAAATTTCTCGGCAACATCTCTTACTGTGAAAAAGTTGCCAAGCGATTTACTCATCTTTTGGTTATTCACATTAATATAGCCATTGTGAAGCCAATAATTGGCAAAAGCTGCATCATGGGCACACTCACTCTGGGCAATTTCATTTTCGTGATGAGGGAAAATAAGGTCCTTACCGCCTGAATGAATGTCTATTGTTTTGCCAAGATATTTATTTGCCATGGCACTGCATTCAATGTGCCAACCAGGACGACCCATGCCCCAGGGGCTCTCCCATGCGGGTTCACCGCTCTTTTGTGCTTTCCACACTGCAAAATCCATGGGGTCTTTTTTCTTATCCCCTATTTCAATGCGTGCACCAAGCTCCAGGTTTTCAAGAGGCTGATGAGAAAGCTTGCCATATTCTGCAAATTTCTTTACGCTGAAATACACATCACCATCTACATTGTAGGCGTAGCCTTTGTCTTCCAGAGTTTTTATGAGAGTAATTATGGAGTCAATATTTTCTGTGGCTCTTGGGTGAACTGTTGCTTTTTTGATGCCAAGACCTTCGGCATCTTTGAAATACTCACAAATAAAACGCTCAGCAAGCTCTTTTACAGTAATGCCCTCTTCGTTTGCTCTTTTTATCATTTTGTCATCAATATCGGTGAAGTTCTGAACAAAGCTCACTTCATATCCGCGATATTCAAAATATCTTCTGAGGGTGTCAAAGATAATAAAAGGACGAGCATTTCCTATGTGGAAATAATTATATACAGTAGGACCGCAGGAATACATTTTTACCTTGCCGTCTTCGATGGGCACAAATTCTTCTTTTTTGCCCGTCATGCTGTTGTACAGTTTCATTTTGGGTCAGCCTCCAGTTTTTCTATTTTTTTGGTTAGTTCTTCTATTTTTACATACATCTTGCAAAGCTCCTGACTCACCGGGTCGGGAATGTGAATCTGATCAAGGTCCTGGGCAACCTTTTGGTTATTTATGCGGACAACTCTGGCAGGTACACCCACACATGTGCTGCCCGGGGGGACCTCTGACAAGACAACCGCATTGGCAGCTATCTTGGAGTTGTCACCAACTGTGAATGGACCAAGGACTTTGGCTCCGCTGCCTATCATAACACTGTTGCCAATGGTAGGATGTCTTTTGCCTTTATCCTTGCCAGTACCGCCAAGAGTGACATTCTGATACAAGGTGCAGTTGTCACCAATGATGGTGGTCTCACCTATGACAATGCCCATGCCATGGTCAATAAAGAGACCTTTGCCGATTTGTGCACCGGGGTGGATTTCCGTGCCGGTAAAAAAACGCGACATCTGGGAAATGAGCCTCGCAATAAAATAC
>JAFYUA010000089.1 GCA_017549745.1 Clostridia bacterium
GATGCATGGCCACAGACCCATTGCCCTTGTTGGCGGAGGTACAGGCCACATTGGTGACCCCTCAGGTCGCACAGACATGCGTCAGATGATGACCGCCGACATTATCAACCACAACTGTGAATGCTTCAAAAAACAGCTCTCAAGCGTTATTGATTTTTCAGATGGCAAAGCTATAATGGTAAACAATGCCGATTGGCTTTTAAAGCTTAACTATGTAGACTTTCTCAGAGATATTGGTTCATGCTTCTCTGTTAACAAAATGCTCACTGCAGAGTGCTTCAAGCAGCGCCTTGAAAAAGGTCTGTCATTCCTTGAGTTCAACTATATGCTCATGCAAAGCTACGATTTTCTCATGCTCAGCAGAGAATACGATTGCAAAATCGAGCTTGGCGGCGATGACCAGTGGAGCAACATCCTTGGCGGTATTGACCTTTGCCGTCGTAAAGACCAAAAGCAGGTGTATGGCATGACCTTCACTCTTCTCACCAACAGCGAGGGTAAAAAGATGGGCAAAACACAAAGCGGTGCTTTGTGGCTTGATCCTGCCAAAACTTCGCCATATGATTTCTATCAGTATTGGGTAAATGTTGATGATGCTGATGTTATCAAATGCCTCAAGCTTCTCACATTCCTTCCTCTTGAAGAAATCGAAGCTATGGCTGAATATAAAGATGCTGAAATCAACAAAGCCAAAAAAGTGCTTGCCTATGAAGTGACAAAGCTTGTTCATGGTCAGGAAGAAGCCGATAAAGCTCAGGCAGCTGCAGAAGCTGTTTTTGGTGCTGGCGGTGCTTCCGAAAACATGCCTACCACCGAAATAGCTGCAAGTGAAATTTCCTCAGGACTTTCTATGCTTGATTGCATGGTCAAAGCAGGAATCATTGCATCCAAAGGTGAGGGCAGAAGACTCGTTCAGCAAGGCGGTGTGAGCCTCAATGGAAACAAGATTTCCGATGTGAATTATATGCTTGCTGATGCTGATTTTGAAAATGGTGAAGCCATAATCAAAAAAGGCAAAAAAGTCTTCCACCGTGTTGTTCTCAATTAATCTATCATTCGGAGGTTCAATCAAATGAAATATCAGAGCACCAGAAATAAAGGCGTCAGTGTAAGTGCTGCGCAGGCTATCAATAACGGCATATCACCCGAGGGCGGATTGTATGTTCCTGCATCAATCCCTCAGATTTCTTTGGAAGATATCGCTTCGTTGGCAGAGCTCAAATATGCCGACAGAGCTGCCAAAATTCTTGGCATGTTTTTAAGTGATTACACACCAGACGAGCTTTCTTATTGCGCACATAATGCCTACAGTGAAGAAAAATTCGGTTCTGACAACACCGCTCCCGTGTGTTCTTTGGATGACACACTCAACATTTTGGAATTGTGGCATGGACCCACTTGCGCTTTCAAAGATATGGCTCTTCAGATTCTTCCATATCTTCTCAAGCTTGCCATTGGCAAAAATGGCGAAAACAATGAGGTTGTTATACTTGTGGCAACATCAGGCGACACAGGCAAAGCTGCACTTGAAGGCTTCCGTGATGTTGAGGGAACAAGAATACAGGTTTTCTATCCTGTAGATGGTGTATCCGATATTCAAAAGCTTCAGATGACCACACAAGACGGTAAGAATGTGTCTGTGTGTGCAGTAAACGGTAACTTCGATGATGCTCAAACGGGTGTCAAGAAGATATTTACAAACGAAGAATACAAAAAAGAACTCAATTTACGCGGCTATACTTTTTCTTCGGCAAATTCTATCAACTGGGGCAGACTCGCACCTCAGATTGTCTATTATTTTTCTGCATATTGTGATTTGCTCAAAAATGACAAAATTAATAATGGTGACAAAATAAACATCGTTGTTCCCACAGGCAATTTTGGCAACATTCTTGCCGCATATTATGCATTGCAGATGGGTCTGCCGGTAAACAAGCTCATTTGCGCGTCCAACAGCAACAATGTCCTCACAGATTTCATAAACACCGGTGTATATGACCGCAACAGAACTTTCTATACCACTGCGTCACCTTCAATGGATATTCTCATATCAAGCAATCTTGAAAGACTCCTCTTTCATATGACAGGCAGAAACGATGAAACCATAAGAGGATATATGTCTGAGCTTGAAGTTAATGGCAAATACACCGTTTCTGATGATGTGAAATCTAAAATCCAGGAAATATTCGTTGCAGGTTGTTGTGATGATGCTGCAACCTCGCAAACAATTGCAAAATATTTCAATAAATACTCCTATGTGGTTGACACACACACCGCAGTTGCCCTCAATGTATATGAAAAATATGTTGAAAACACAGGCGACACCACTACCACAGTGGTTGCATCTACTGCCAACCCATTCAAATTCAACGAGGCTGTAATTTCTGCGATTTCACCTGAAACCAGCCTTGATGGCAAAGATGAATTTGAACTTCTCGAAATTCTTGCGCAAAAAGGTAACATTGAGATCCCTGCGCAGCTTTCCGAACTCAAAACAAAAGCTGTTCGTTTCAAAGATGTGTGCAACAAAGAGGACATGCGAGTGCAAACCGATAAATTTCTTAACTGATTCCGGAGTATATTATGAACAATAAGACTTTGGCGGTTGTGATTGTTGCCGGTGGCAGCGGCCTGAGAATGGGGAGTGAAATCCCAAAACAGTTTATAAAGGTCAATGGCGCACAAATTATAGAACACACCTTGCAAGCTTTCCTTGAGTGCAAGTTGGCGCAAAAGATAGTTATTGTGTGCAACAAGGATTATATCGACCACACCAAAAAGCTTGTTTCTGCTATCTGTGCAGCTGTTTCCATTGAGGTTGTAGCAGGTGGAGCTACAAGGCAGCTTTCAGTCTATGAAGGCTTGCAAAAAGTATCCGATTTTGAATATGTTATGATTCATGATGCAGTTAGATGTTGTCTGTCTGTTGAAGATATACATAAGCTTTATGACGCTCTCAAAGTTTCTGCATGCGCTTTGGGTGTGCGAGTGAATGATACCATCAAGCTTGCCGACTCCGAGAGCCATGCTATAGTTAAAACCATCGACAGGCAAAATCTCTGGCACATCCAGACCCCTCAGGCTTTTAAGGTAGCTGATATCATTGAAGCACACAATCAGGCCTTGCAATCAGGCTATGAAGCCACTGATGATTGCGCCATAGCCGAAAAGGCAGGCATGGTTGTGAAAATCGTTGAGGGTAGCTACACCAACATCAAGGTTACCACACCGACAGATTTGATACTTGCCGGTGAATTTTTGAAAGGCAGGAGATTTTAATGAGAGTTGGATTTGGATATGATGTCCATGCCTTAGTGTCTGACCGTAAGCTGATTATAGGTGGGGTGGACATACCCTTTGAAAAAGGTCTTCTTGGTCATTCCGATGCCGATGTATTGCTTCATGCTATAGCTGACTCACTTCTTGGTGCGGCAGCCCTTGGCGATATAGGAAAACATTTCCCCGATAGCGACCCTGCATACAAAGGTATCAGCAGTATGATACTTCTGAAAAAAACGGCAGACTTGGTTCGCGACAATGGTTATGACATAATAAACATTGATGCCACAGTTGTTGCGCAAAAGCCTAAGATGTCACCATATTCAAATCAGATGACATCCAACATTGCAAATTGTCTTGGAGTGGATACATCGCGTGTAAATGTCAAAGCTACTACTACCGAAAAACTTGGATTTGAAGGCAGAGAAGAGGGGATATCCTCTCATTGTATTTGTCTTTTAGATAATAGAAAGGATGATTCAGATGTTAACTGATATTCAGATTGCTCAAAATGCTAAAATGGAGCACATCAGCAAGATTGCTGCTCAGATTGGTCTTGGCGAAAATGACATTGATTATTACGGCAAATACAAAGCTAAAATCACTCAGGATGTATTCAAAAAAGTTGAAAATAACAAAGATGGCAAGCTTGTTTTGGTAACTGCCATAAACCCAACCCCTGCAGGTGAGGGTAAAACCACTACCACAGTAGGAATAGGTCAGGCTATGGGCAGACTTGGCAAAAACGCTATCATTGCCCTCAGAGAGCCTTCTCTTGGCCCTGTAATGGGTGTTAAAGGCGGTGCAGCCGGCGGCGGATATGCTCAGGTTGTGCCTATGGAAGATATCAATCTGCATTTCACAGGTGATATGCATGCTATCACAAGTGCCCACAATCTCCTTGCTGCTCTTTTGGACAACCATATCAAGCAGGGCAACGAGCTTGATATTGACACTACTTCCATTGTTTTCAAGCGTGTTCTCGATATGAATGACCGTGCTCTCAGAAACATTGTGGTTGGTCTTGGCGGCAAAATCAATGGTGTACCGCGTGAAGATGGTTTCATGATAACTGTTGCTTCTGAGGTTATGGCTATTCTTTGTCTTGCTTCTGATTTTTCTGACCTCAAGGTGAGACTTTCCAAAATCATCGTTGCCTATGACAACAGCGGCAACCCCGTTACAGCAGGTCAGCTTCATGCTGCTGGCGCAATGGCACTTTTGCTCAAAGATGCCATCAATCCAAATCTTATCCAGACTCTTGAAAATACCCCTTGCCTCATGCATGGCGGTCCTTTTGCCAACATTGCGCATGGTTGCAACAGTCTCAGAGCTACCAAGCTCGCACTTAAGCTTGCAGATTATGTTATTACCGAAGCAGGCTTCGGGGCAGACCTCGGTGCCGAAAAATTCCTCGACATCAAATGCCGCATCGGCAACCTCAAGCCCAATGCAATTGTCGTGGTTGCCACTGTTCGTGCGCTCAAATATAATGGTGGTGTTGCCAAGAGTGAACTCAAGGCAGAAAACCTCAATGCACTTAAATCAGGCATTGCCAACCTTGGCAAGCATGTAGATAATATGAAAAAATATGGTGTTCCTGTTATCGTTGCTATCAATGCATTCGATACCGATACCGAAGCAGAAAAACAGTTTATTATGGATTATTGTGACGGCATTGGTGTTAAGGCTTGCTTCTCCGATGTATTTGCCAAAGGCGGCGAAGGCGGCATTGAGCTTGCCAAGACCATCTGTGACACTGTGGACAACACCGAATCTGACTTTGCACCCATATATGATGAAAAGCTTTCTATCAAAGAGAAAATCGACATAGTTGCCAAAAAGATTTATGGAGCTTCTTCGGTTAATTATACTGCAAAAGCTAACAAAAAAATTGCTAAGCTTGAACAGTTTGGACTCGACAAGGTTCCTGTATGTATGGCAAAGACTCAATATTCACTCTCTGATGACCCCAATCTTCTTGGCGCACCCGAAGGCTTTGAAATAACCGTAAGAGATGTAAATATTTCTAACGGTGCAGGCTTTGTTGTGGCGCTGACAGGTGACATTATGACAATGCCGGGTCTTCCCAAGGTTCCTGCCGCAAACAACATTGACATCAGTGATGATGGCGAGATTGTAGGCTTGTTCTGATTTGTTTTGGAGGAAAAATGAAATATATCACATCTTCATACGA
>JAFYUA010000090.1 GCA_017549745.1 Clostridia bacterium
CATGTGGATGTGGGTGTCGGCTTTGTTTGGCATGATGACCGCCTATGCCGAAAATGTGCTTGGCATCTATTATCGCCACAAAAACAGTGACGGCGAGTGGTGTGGCGGACCTATGTATTATATCACCGATGGTATGTCGTCAAAGCCGCACTTCGGCAAACTCGTCCCCGCACTTGCTTTTTTGTTTTGTGTGTTTTGCATTTTTGCATCATTCGGCATGGGCAACATGGCTCAGGTCAATTCCATATCAACGGCGCTTGATGCCAATTTCGGCATTTCACCTCTCGCTTGTGGCATTGTGCTGGCGGTGATAGTTGCTTTTATCATAGTAGGGGGTGTTGGCAGGGTAGGGCGCACTGCCGAAAAGCTTGTTCCTTTCATGGCACTATTTTATATAGTCGGAGCACTGGCGATTTTCATTATGAACTACAAGCAGATTCCCTATGTGTTTTCAAGTATTTTTCGTGGCGCTTTTTCTATGCGCTCGGTCGCGGGCGCAGGTGCAGGGCTGATTTTTAAGCACACTGTAGTCATTGGCTTTAAAAGAGGCGTGTTTTCAAACGAAGCAGGGCTCGGCTCGGCAGTTATGGCTCATAGCTCTGCCGATGTGAAAGAGCCGGCAGTTCAGGGCATGTGGGGTATATTCGTGGTGTTTTTTGACACTATAGTGGTGTGCACTCTCACTGCATTTGTGCTCCTTTCCACCACCTGCCCGGCAATGACGCTATCGGAGGCGCTACAGGGCATTGGCAAAGAGCCTCGCTACATTTCCATCAAAGAGGATTCTTGGATAGATGCAGAGCACATAGAGCTTGTCGATTCTGAGTTTACCACTTCCTATGCTCCAGCCATCAATGATGGCGAGTCAGCTCAGGTGTACAAGGTCACTCCGTCAGGCGGCATTCCATTTGATGTGTGCATCAAAAAAGAGACTGTCTCAAACGCCTCTCGCACCTACACCAACATAATGTCAGTGCGCGGAATATCCGTCGATGCCAATGGCAACACCATTGAAGAGGCGAGTGCACCAATCAATGCAGTGCTACTTGAAAAATTAGAGGGCGTGCCTCTTGTGACCTATGCCTTTTCACAAAAAATAGGTGATTGGGCAGGCAAGATGATTGCAGTGGCAATCCTGCTTTTTGCCTTTTCCACAATTGTGGGCTGGTCGCTTTACGGCTGCAGGGCGTGGGAGTTTATATTTGGCTCTTCGTCACTTATAGTCTACAAAATTCTTTTTGTGCTTTGCATAGTTTTCGGCGCCATTCTCAATCTGAGCGTTGTGTGGAATCTTTCCGATGCGTTCAATGGTCTCATGGCAGTTCCCAATCTCATTGCTCTTGTCACACTTTCGCCCGTGGTGTTTAAAATAACCAAAAACTATACCGACCGCACTTTTCGCGGTGCAAAGCAAAAACCAATGCTTTCTGCATACAACAAAAAGCTATAGAAGCTTGCCAAAGGCACGCTTCTGTAGCTTTTTTGTTATGCAATTATGCTTTGAAAATAAAGTTGTTGAAAAGTGTCGTTTATTATGGTAAACTGATAATGTATTTACTTTACATACGAAAGGATTGAAATTTATGGATAATGCAATGAATCTTTGCGGAAAGGAAATCATGGGCTACACCCTCACATCTCATCTTCGCGAGGAGTGCTTTGGAGATAGCTTTGTTGCCAAGACGCAAAGCGGAGCATTACCTGCCAGAGCAGTTGTTCATCATGTAAGTGTACCC
>JAFYUA010000091.1 GCA_017549745.1 Clostridia bacterium
GACGAAATTCTCAACTTTGCTTTCATAGCTTTTTGTGACAATGACCACCCTGCAGTGTTCCCCGACATTAGCTACGGGTTCTACAAGGTTTTTGCCGAGGTTAACTCTGTGCCTTATGAGGAAATACCTCTGCGCGGCGATTTCACCATAAATGTTGACGACTATGTGGGCATAGGCAAAAATATCTTCATTGCCAACCCCAACGCGCCCACAGGCATAGCACTCAGCCTTTGCGATATTGAAAAAATAGTAAGCTCCAATCCCGACAATGTGGTTGTCATCGACGAGGCATATGTGGACTTTGGCGCCGAGAGCGCCGTGAAGCTTGTGCACAAGTATGACAATCTCCTTGTGACTCAGACATTTTCAAAATCACGCTCCATGGCAGGTGCAAGGCTTGGCTTTGGCGTGGGCTCAAAAGAACTCATAGCAGACATGAACACCATCAAATATTCTACCAACCCCTACAACATCAATGCCATGACCATGGCGGCAGGCATTGGCTGCCTCAGTGACGAAAAATACACCATCAAAAACTGCCGTGAGATTGAAAGGGTTAGAAAATACACCGCCAAGGAGCTTAAAAAGCTCGGCTTTGAGCTAACCGAATCCATGACAAACTTTGTGTTTGCCAAGCATCCCGACCATGACGGCGAAAAAATATATAGCCGCCTCAAATGCAACGGAATACTTGTGAGACACTTTAGCAAAGAAAAAATTGCGGACTACAACCGCATCACCATAGGCACAAAGAAACAAATGACAACTCTGATTGAAACACTCAAAAAGATATTGGAGGAATGTTAGAATGAGAACTGCAAAAATACAAAGAAACACTGCCGAAACTCAGATTGAGCTCACACTCAACCTCGACGGCAGCGGACTTTCGAAGATTTCAACAGGCTGCGGATTTCTTGACCACATGCTCACTCTTTTTGCATCACACGGAGCATTTGACCTGAATGTCAAATGCAACGGTGACACCGAGGTTGACTTTCACCACACTGCAGAAGATGTGGCAATATGCCTCGGTCAGGCATTCGCCGAGGCTCTTGGCGACAAAAAAGGAATTGTGCGCTACGGCAATATGATTCTGCCGATGGACGAGGCACTTATCCTCTCAGCAGTTGACTTTTCGGGCAGAGCATATCTTGGCTATGAGCTTTCCATCCCCACTCCCAAGGTGGGTGATTTTGACACAGAGCTTTGCGCAGAATTCTGGCTCGGCTTTGTGAGAGAGGCAAAATGCACACTGCACCTCAATCAGCTTGCAGGCACCAACTCTCACCACATCATTGAAGGCGCGTTCAAATCTGTGGCAAGAGCAATGAGACAAGCTGTGGCAACCGACGAAAAATTTGCAGATAAAATACCCTCAACAAAAGGAGTTCTCTGATGATTGCAATTATAGATTACGGAGTGGGCAATCTGTTTTCACTCAAAAGCTCGTTTGCATCAATCGGCATTGATGCAATTGTGGCAACCACCAAAGAAGAAGTGGAAAAGTGCGACAAAATAATCCTCCCCGGTGTGGGAGCTTTTGGCGATGCCATAGCAAAGCTCAGAGCAAGCGGTCTTGCCGAGGTGGTGACCGAGCAGGCTCAAAAGGGCAAACCCATTATGGGCATATGCCTGGGTATGCAGCTTCTTTTTGAAAAAAGCTATGAATATGGCGAATATGACGGACTCGGGCTCATAGATGGCGAAATCCGCCCAATATCAGATGTGATAGACCCCGAGCTCAAAATTCCCCACATTGGCTGGAATGCGCTAAGCTTCACCGAGCCCAAGAGCGAAATATTCAAATATCTCCAAGAGGGTGATTTTGTATATTTTGTTCATTCATATTATGGCGCCAACTGCCAGGGCAGCACCATTGCAACTGCCGAATACAGC
>JAFYUA010000092.1 GCA_017549745.1 Clostridia bacterium
AGGACTGCGGTTCAAGTTCACAAAAAAGATATTTGACAGTAAACGATTTGCCGTCAAAAAACTTTGCTTTTCAAACCGCTGAAAACCGCATAAAATAACGAGATGACCTTACTTACAGTAAAATCATCTCGTTATTATGGTCGGAGTGACGGGATTTGAACCCACGGCCTCTTGCTCCCGAAGCAAGCGCGCTACCAAACTGCGCTACACCCCGATATTAAATTTTGTATATTCATGTGTCTGTGGGATAACATGTGGTCAAAGCTTGTTTGACCACATATATTTTGTTTTTTAGGTCGCCGTAAAGTGGCGGTGTTGAACGATTTGTTAGGGTTCGGATATGTACTAATGAATTGGTTAGTATCGTGTCCCGAACGAAGCGCGCTACCAAACTGCGCTATATCCCGAAGAAAACCGCTTATTATTATATCAAGAGTTGATGATTTTGTCAATATCAATTTGAAACTTTTTCCTTAATCTCCTGCGCTCATTTTGTCGCATTTTGAGGTCCATATGTCGTTTTATGCTGAGCGCTACGATTATTATGACTACGCAGGCAAAAGCACCTATCCACAAGCCAAGTTTGCTTTCAACAACCTCTGCATCTTTGGTCTTCTCGCCATATGTATACCGATCAATATTTTCGTCAAGACCAAGAGTGAGGTCATTATAGTGGGTTTCGTACCATTTTGCCAAAGCGTTGTACAAAGATATAGCGGCCTTATCATAGCTTTCCTGAGCAAAATAAGGCTCAAAATAGTCTGTCATATATTTGTAGGCTTCACTCTCCGATATAGCATACCTGAGATTTTTGCCCCTCAGAAAACTATATTCCTTTTTGGAAGCATCTACAACCACAAAAAAACTATTGCGGCGACCAAATCGAGACATGCCCCAATCGGAGTAGAGTTTGGAGCAATAATCACTTATGCTCTGTCCTTCGGTTGATTCTGTGGTGACAAAAATGATTTTTGCCTGAGTATGCGAAAAAAGGATATCATTTTTGGATTTTATGTAGCTCTTTGAACTGTCTGTTAGAATTCCTGCATAATCATTGACCGAAATTTCCCGGGGTTTGGCGTGGGCCGATGCATTGATTGTGAGCATATTCATCGACAAAACCAGTGCAATTAATATATTTAAAAAGCTCTTCATGAGACTCTCTCCTCTTTGGTTATATTAATATTATAAGCAATACGCAAAAATAGTCAAGAGCAAATTGCGACAAATCGCTTTGTCTGTATTGAAAAAAAACACACAATGTGATAAAATATAAAATCATACATAGGATAAAGGAGTAACAACATGAAGGCTTGTGTTTTTCAATTGCAATACTCAAACGATTTGAGCTATTCGGACAAGTTTTTTGACGAAAGAATTAAAATGCTTGACGAATGCACAAAAGATTGCGATATCATTGTGATGCCTGAATACAGTGATGTGCCATGTGCTGTCACAACCGCTGACGAGCTTATGCACTATCATAACAAATACATTGACACCTTGCTTACCAAATGTGCCGAAACTGCAGTAAGATGCGAAGCGATAGTGTTTGTCAATGCTCTGTGTGAGGTTGACGGCAAAATGCGCAACACCACCTACGCGTTTGACAAAAACGGCATGCTTGCCGGAAAATATTACAAAACTCACATTCCACCCGGCGAAAAATCACTTGGAGTGGACTATGAATATACTCAGAAAACCGACAATACATATGTGCTTGAAATCGATGGCGTGCGCTATGGCTTTCTTACTTGCTACGATTTCTATTTTTATGAGGCTTTTCCTCAGCTTGCCAGAAGCAATGTTGATGTTATAATTGGTTGTTCACTTCAGCGCAGTGACAGCCACGATGCACTTGAAATCATGTGTCGCTTTCTGGCATACAACACCAATGCATATGTGCTTCGTTCATCAGTAAGCTTTGACGAAAATGCCACAGTGTGCGGAGCCAGCATGATAGTGACTCCCGAGGGCAAGGTGCTTGCCAACATGAAAGGGAAATATGGCAAATGCTATGCCGAAATTGACCCCCACAAGAAATATTACAAAGCTGCAGGCTTTGGCAGAGGCCTGGCTGCTCATCACGAATATATTGAAGAAGGTCGCAACCCATGGCAATATCGCCCGGCAGGCAGTGGAATCTGCCAAAATGACAATAGCATCCCATACCCAAGACTCTGTGCGCATCGCGGATTCAATACAATAGCCCCCGAAAATAGCATGCCTGCCTTTGGTGCTGCTGTGGCACTGGGAGCCGCGGAGATTGAATTTGACCTTTGGAGCACAAAAGACGGAAAGCTTGTGTCAACACACGACTCTACCCTTGACCGTATATCCGATGGTTCGGGATATGTGTGGAAATATACATATGAAGAGCTTTTGCAATTTGACTTTGGCGCAAAGCATAGTGAAGGCAAATTCAAAGGATTGAAAATTGCCACCTTTGAAGAAATTTTGCAAAAATTTGCGTGTAGATGTATAATGAACATTCATGTGAAAATATGGGATGAAGATTTTGAAGATAATATGATTGACGAAATCGTGAGTCTCATCAAAAAATACAACTGCGAAAAACATGTGTATTTTATGACAACGAATGACAAAATACTCAAAACACTCAAAAAAGATGTGCCCGAAATCAACATATGTGTGGGGCATGATGGAGACCGCCCATATGAAATCGTAAACCGTGCAATTGAAATAGGCGCCCAAAAGGTTCAGCTATACAAGCCATTCTTCAATCAGGAAATGATTGACAAGGCTCACGAGCACGGGATTATTTGCAATGTGTTCTATGCTGACGACACAGACGAAGCCAAAAGGTATCTTGAGATGGGAATAGACACCATCCTTACAAACGATTATCAAACAATCAGCACAGCAACGGGATTAAAATAGTGAAAAAGCTTCAAAAGTCACACAAGACTTTTGAAGCTTTTTTATTGAACAATGTAGTTGTATGCAACCTCTGACATTCTTGCCACAATGTCCATGGCATCGTCCATGGAATTGGCGTAGTCATTTATCATGATGCATATAATATAATCTGCTTTGTCAGTATAGATGATTGCCACATCATTTTGGGCGGTGCTTGTTTCACCGGTTTTATTGGCAATGGTGACATCGTCTGGAAGATACTTGGGGATTTTGAATCTGCGCTGCTGACCCTTTAAGAGTTCAAGCATTTCAGCGCTATACTCTGCGCTCACAAGCTCGCCTTTGTATATTTTCTCAAGAATGATGCCGCAATCCTTGACGGAAGTGAAATTACCCACGGGGATGGGCACCGAGCGCACTGCCTGAAGGTCGTTTTTCTGCTGAGTGTGGGTGCATCCGAGAGAGATAGCATTGGAGGTGATTTTTTGAAATCCAAGCTCCATATCTCCCCCACCTGCGATTTGCGCAAGCTGATTACAGGCGTCATTGTCACTCACTGTTATCATGCGTGTGAGTTTGTCCTTGATGGAGGCATCAATTGTAAGCTCGCCTGCATCCGCCTGACGATATATCTCTGCCATAATGTAGAGCTTTATGAGGCTGGCAGAATACATCTTGGAATCATCTTTCACAATGGTGTCACCTGTCGTGAGATTTTTGACATAATATGCAACCTTACTCTGCGCTCCTGTAACCGATGCTGCAATGGTATCAAGCTCAGGTGCAAGCTCTTGCAAAGCATTTGGCTTTGGTTCGTTCTCTGGCATAGCAAGCTCAGCCGCAGAGTCTGCCGAAGATGAAGCAGATGGCAGTTGGGGCGCCTGAGTTGGTTTGGATTTGTCCAAAACCGGGGCAAGCATATATGCCGAGGCTGCAGCGCAAGCTATAGCAAGCAGCGCAATGAGCGAAAACCAAACGGCTTTGTGTTGCTTTTTGGCAGCTATATGAATCGCCGTGAGATTGCATGATGAATCAATGGCATAGGCTGTTTCTATCAAAACTGAGGGAGCGTCGCCTTTGTGTTTTGTGAAGATATCGCAAATCTGCTCATCACCAAGAGTTGATTGAAGTGCTGAGCCAACCAAAAGATATTCATCACCCGACCTCACAGAGCCGATACATCTTGATCGTGCAGGTTGGCGCACCTTGGTAGCGACAGAGGAATCATCGGCTGAATCGGTCTGCGATGCAAGTGGAGATTGAGGGAAAGCAATTTTTCGTGCAAGCTTGTCCTTTTTGCTGAAATGATATATGTTGATGTCACCAAAGCCAGCGGCGTATACATTGCCACTGTCTATGCAAAGCATTGATAGCTCTGCCTCCTCATCGCCGCGGCAAATGACAGTTGAAGCCTCTTCCATCCTGCTCTTGAGGTCATACTGCGCTTTGATGCGCATTTTGCCACTATTGCGGCAAAGCAGCACATCGCCCAGGTAACCACACAGCTTTGATGCGGCATCGCCACAGGAAGCCACAGAGAAAACATGCTTTTTGCCCTTGCTTTCGGTGCAGATGGTGGCTCCGTTGCATACTCCCTGATTGACAGATGACAGATTGTCGGCAAAAAAGAATTCATTATAGCTTTGTTGTGATTCACCAACATATGAAACTGCATTTATCTTATATTTATATGACACTTTTGGTTCCTCCAAAATTAGTTCGCTATGAAACAATCATGCACATATGCGGCAATTTGTTCTGCAAGCTCAACATTACTGTCGGGTTTGCCGCCATTGGATATGAACACAATGATGAACTCGGCATCACCTGACTGCACATAGGCAATTTCGTTGTACTTGGTGGTTGTTTTGGCATTGTGATTGAGGAAGGTTGCCCCTGTAGGAATGATGCTGTTGCCCATGCCGGCGCTTCCGTATTTGTCACTTATGCGGAAGTTGGTGCTAAGGAAAGCTTTTCCGGGGAACACATCGTCTTTGATTATTTCATAAAGCATCTGTCCTGCATCGCGTGCAGAAATTTTGTTTTCTACATTGTCGGGCGGATTATTGGCAAGATTGCGCAGCACGCTGGTGCCTGTCATGCCATTGGCTCTCATGGTGTCGGCGATTTCATCTGTGCCAAAGTAGTTCATGAGAGTGTTGATGCAGTTGTTGTCACTATAAGCAAGCATGGCGGATACAACCTGAGAGATCGGCATTTGCTTTCCGTCGGAGTCTTCTTTGTAGATGCCTCTGCCGTTTTTGTAGGTGTGTTCAAAGGTGATGTGGCTATCTTCAGATATGAAGCCGTCGTCTACCTGCTTGCCAAAGGTGTAGAGAAGAGGGATTGACACAAGTGCCGAAGAACCGAGCACATCATTGGAATTTGAAAATTCATATTCCTTGCCCTCAGCAACATCTATTACATACATACCATATTGCGAACCTGCCGAACCGCCTGCAAGCATAGACTCGATATATGCTACATCGATTTTGTCCACATCGGGAGCTGCTTCAACTGTGATTTTGATGCTATCGAGCTCGCTACCGTCGGCATCGGTGATGGTGACAACTGCTGTGCCCTCACCTATTGCAGTGATATATGCATCATCTACAGTCACAACGCTCTCGTCTGATGATTCAAATATGAGCTCATCCTCGGAGATGTTTTTGGCAGTGAACTCAAGCTCTGCGGTTTCACCCTCGGATATTGTGAGAGAAGAACTGTCAAATTCGACAATAGGTGCAGCAGGGTTAACTGGTGCCTCGGTATTGCCACCGCCTGAAAACACAAACTGCCAAAGTAAAAATACAATGATGCTGATAACCAGAACTGCTGAAACTGCGGCTATTGCAATAATCATTGGTTTGTTCGAGTTTTGAGAATTGGTTTTGGCAGGAATGGGCGATGCTTTGAAATACGAATTGGTGTTGTCATAATCATTCTTAGGTGAAGGAGCTACAGGCTCAGGACTACCAATGATTGCTCCTGACATCACCTGCTCCCCCATTGATTGAAGCGCTCCGCCCAATGCGGCAGCAAACTCTTCACAATTGACATAGGCTGATGCAGGACCTGAAAATGCACGAAGAATAACATCTGCCAAAGCTGCATTTGATTTGGCGGGAGGAATGATAGAAGAATATTCCATGCCTGACAAAAGAGCTGCTCTGTGATTAGGCATGAGGGGTGATGAAGAGTCAGCAGGAAAGCTGAAATTGTTGAACAGCTTGTACATTACGCATGCTACACCCACTGTGTCTGCTCGTTTGAGATAGTCAGCTTCCAAAGAATGGTCAGAGCCAAAATCTGCCACTGCCTGAGCAAGCACAAGACCAAAGACCTTGCATCTGCCTGATTCGTCTATGTAGACAAAATCTGAGTCGAGCTTAGTGTGATAAAGACCTGCACTGTGAGCAATATCAATAGCTCCAAGTATTTGCATGCCAAACTGAACACCATCACGCACAG
>JAFYUA010000093.1 GCA_017549745.1 Clostridia bacterium
CATTTTGCCTGCAACAACAAAGAAACCAACAGAGAGGAATCCGACTCCATTGTTTCAGAGCGCGCAGTTCGTGAGATTTACATTAAAGGCTTTGAAATATGTGTAAAAGAAGCTAAACCCCACATGATAATGACTTCTTACAACAGACTCAACGGTGTCCGCACATCGGAAAACGAAGAGCTTTTTACAGGTTTTTTAAGGGGTGAATGGGAATATGATGGTCTTGTGACTACTGATTGGTGGAACAGAGGGGCAAGAGATAAAGAAATAATTGCCGGAAATGACATACATATGCCTTCTACAGGAACTTACAATCAAAAAGTTCCGGCTCCCACACATGTTGACGGTGTAACAAGAAAACAACTTGCAGCTTGCGTCAAGAGATTGCTTGAGATGATATTGTGGATTGAATAAATATTACTTTTATTTTGCAGATTGATGTGCAAATTGCTAAAAAATATCAATTTGCGCGCGATGTGCAAAAAGCGAAGCAAACTAAAGAAAAACAAAGCAACAGTGAGATAATTTGGGAAAATCAGGTTATTTGGCTGTTGCTTTTTTATTGGTAAAATTTTATTATATAAACATGTTTTAGCACTCAAACTCAAAGAGTGCTAAAACAACATAATTATATATATTCCCCTATCGGGTAAATATCAGGAGGTAGTAAAAATGACAATCAAACCCTTGGCAGACAGAGTCGTTATACAAATGACCGAAAGCGAAGAAACCACCAAAAGCGGCATTGTGCTCCCCGGCAGTGCTCAGGAAAAACCCCAGGTTGCAGTAGTAACTGCAGTAGGCCCCGGCGGCGTGGTTGACGGTAAAGAAATCGTGATGGAAGTTAAGCTTGGCGACAAGGTGCTCATCAGCCAGTATGCCGGCACAAAGGTTAAGCTTGACGGCGTTGAAAACATCATTGTAAGACAGAGCGACATTCTCGCTGTTGTAGAATAATATTAATCTTGGAGGAAAATTGACATGGCTAAAAAAGTATTATTTGGCGAAGAAGCAAGAAGAGCACTCCAGGCAGGTGTGGACCAGCTTGCAGACGCCGTTAAAATCACTCTCGGACCCAAAGGCAGAAATGTGGTTCTCGACAAAAAGTTCGGTTCTCCCCTCATCACAAATGATGGTGTGACCATTGCAAAAGAAATCGAGCTTGAAGATGCATTTGAAAACATGGGTGCACAGCTTGTGAAAGAAGTTGCTACCAAAACCAACGATGTGGCAGGTGACGGTACTACAACCGCTACACTTCTTGCTCAGGCAATCATCAGAGAAGGCCTCAAGAATGTGGCTGCCGGTGCTAACCCCATGATTGTGAAAAAAGGTATCCAGAAAGCAGTTGACGCTGCTGTTGCATATATTGCTGCCAACAGCAAAAAGGTAAGCGGCAAAGAAGACATTGCCAGAGTTGCATCGGTATCGGCTGCAAATGAATACATCGGCAACCTCATTGCTGATGCTATGGAAAAGGTTACAAGCGACGGTGTTATCACTGTAGAAGAATCCAAAACTGCTGAAACCTACTGCGATGTTGTTGAAGGTATGCAGTTTGACCGCGGTTACATCTCACCTTACATGGTAACCGACACAGAAAAAATGGAAGCCGTTATCGATGATGCTTATCTTCTCATCACTGACAAAAAGATTTCCAACATTCAGGATGTTCTCCCCCTTCTTGAACAGATTGTTCAGCAGGGCAAAAAGCTCATCATCATTGCTGAAGACATCGAGGGCGAAGCTCTCACCACTCTCATTGTCAACAAGCTCAGAGGCACATTCACCTGCGTGGCAGTGAAGGCTCCCGGCTTTGGTGACAGAAGAAAAGAAATGCTCAAAGATATTGCCATCCTCACAGGCGGTCAGGTTATCAGCGAAGAGCTTGGTTTAGAGCTCAAAGACACAACCATCAACATGCTCGGCCGTGCAAAACAGGTTAAGGTGCAGAAAGAAAACACCATCATTGTTGATGGTCTTGGTGATGCTGATGCAATCAAAGACAGAGTGAACAACATCAAAGCTCAGATAGAAGAAACCACAAGCGAATTTGACAAAGAGAAGCTTCTTGAAAGACTTGCTAAGCTTGCAGGCGGTGTGGCAGTAATCAAGGTTGGTGCTGCAACAGAAACCGAAATGAAAGAAATGAAGCTCAGAATCGAAGACGCTCTTGCTGCTACAAAAGCTGCAGTTGAAGAAGGCATCGTAGCAGGCGGTGGCACATCATACATCAACGCTATTCCTGCTGTTGAAAAAGCAATTGATGAAGTTAGTGAAGCTGATGCAAAAACAGGTGTTAAAATCATCCTCAAAGCTTTGGAAGAGCCTGTTAAGCAGATTGCAAAAAATGCAGGCTTGGAAGGCAGCGTAATCGTTGACAAAATCAAAGCTAACAAAGCAGGCGTTGGCTTCAATGCCCTTATTGAAGAATATGTTGATATGGTAGAAGCTGGTATTGTAGACCCCGCAAAGGTTACAAGAAGTGCACTCCAGAATGCTGCTTCTGTTGCAAGCATGGTGCTCACAACAGAAAGCATTGTTGCCGACAAGGAAGACCCCAACGCAAATGCTGCTCCTGCAGGCGGTATGCCCGGTGCAGGAATGGGAATGTATTAATAAATAGTTCTGAATGCAAAACAACCGTTTCGGAAATCCGAAACGGTTGTTTTTTAATTTAATATTAGCATAAACCCTGTGAGTATGAACAAAAAAGCAAAATTGAAAGCTGAAAACACGGCTATGTAATATCCCGACCTGCCGGGGTTGTGTTTGACATATTCTCTGAAAGTGATGAGACTTGCAAGTGACGAAATGAGCGTGCCCACTCCGCCAATGTTTACACCCACGAGCAAATCGGCATAATTATGAGTGAATTGCGAAAGCAGTATTGCCGACGGAACATTGCTTATGACCTGGCATGACAAAATACTAAAAAGGAGCGTGCTCCTATCTAAAAGAGAAGAAAAGAACATGCGCACAACTTCTATACGCGCCATATTGCCTGCAAACACAAAGAAAAACACAAAGGTGAGAAGAAGCGGATAGTCAACCGCCCTGAGAGCCTTGCGATCAACAAAAAGCAAAACCACAGGAATCACCATAAGACCTATCCAATATGGAATACCTCTGAACACTATGGCAATTGACAAAGCAAAAAGCAACATATACAGTAGTGTTTTCCACGGATTGAGCACAATGCGCAAATCGTCGAGCTCAAGAGGCTCGCTCTTTACAAAAAGCAGGCAACAGGCAGTGATGAGAATCACCGACAACACAAACGACGGAGCCATGATGCCCATGAATTC
>JAFYUA010000094.1 GCA_017549745.1 Clostridia bacterium
CCCACTCCTGCAAGGGGCGACAGCGTGGCATATATATTAGAAGAAATGGGTCTTGAAAAGTGCGGCACCCATGGCACAACCGCGGCTCTGGCACTTCTCAACGATGCAGTTAAAAAAGGCGGCGTTTTTGCTTCTTCATATGTTGGCGGACTTAGCGGCGCATTCATTCCCGTAAGCGAAGACGCAGGAATGATCAGTGCAGCCAAATGCGGTGCACTCAGCCTCGACAAGCTTGAAGCCATGACTTGTGTATGCTCGGTTGGTCTGGACATGATAGTTGTGCCCGGTGATACCACTGCATCTACCATATCTGCCATTATTGCCGATGAAGCTGCTATTGGCATGATAAACAACAAAACCACTGCAGTTCGCGTTATTCCCGCCCCAGGCAAAAAAGTAGGGGATGTCATAGAATTTGGAGGCTTGCTCGGCACTGGCCCTGTTATGAGCGTTAATTCTGCATCAAGTGAAGCTTTCATTGCTCGCGGCGGCCGTATTCCTGCACCTATTCATAGTCTCAGAAACTAATCGGAGCGAAAACAATGATTAAGATAAAAGAAGCTATTGTTGTCGAAGGTGTTTATGATAAGATTAAGCTATCAGGAATTTTTGACACTACCATAGTTGTAACCGATGGTTTCATGATATTCAAAAACAAACCTTTGATGAATATGCTTGCCACTTTGGCAGATAAAAATGGCATTATAATATTCACCGATAGCGACAGGGCAGGGTTTCAGATAAGGAACTACATTAAAAATGTACTCAAAAACAAAAATGTAAAGCATGCATATATTCCTGATATAAAAGGAAAGGAAAAGCGCAAGGATAAGCCGTCAAAAGAGGGGTTTCTCGGCGTTGAAGGCGTCTCGGATGATATAATAATTGCCGCAATTCAAAATGCAGCTACATCTGATGATGATTCACACGCTGATATCAGGCGCATAACCAAGGCTGATTTGTGCATGGATGGCTTCACAGGCTCTCCTGATAGCCATGCCAGAAGAAGTGCTTTTTTGAAAAAACTCGGACTTCCTGTGCGCATGTCAACCAATATGATGCTCGACACCCTGAATGCTATATATGGCTATGATGAGTATAAAAAATTGTTAGAAGAATAATATAAAAACACAGTAAAGTGTGCTTTATGGCTCATTTTACTGTGTTTTATTTTGCCTGTGTATATAAATTCTGGCTTTTGGGAATCATCATAAAAACAGCAAAATTATCTGCATTATGTTATGTTTCGCAAAAATAAACGAAAAAAAGATACAAGAGACATTTGTTTTTAGTTGTTCAATACGCTTTTTTCTGCTCAAATTCAAGATGTAGGTCATATTTTTCAAAATCGGCACTACATCTTGTTTAAAATATGACTATAAAATTTGTTTACAATACACAAAAAAAAGTTAGTGTGTAACATTTTTGTAATTTTTGCTTAACAACCGAATATTAATTAAAAGACTTAAATTTAAGGCGAAAACACAGTATTTTAGGGACATAGAGGCACAATAACGCAAAAATATGCAAAGTTGCCCCCACTTTGTCAAAAGTGCACATAACTTTTTCGAAACAAATTTGACAAATTTGTTTTCATGTTCTAAAATGTAGGCTGTTGGCAGATTGGGCATATTTGTGTCCGTCTGAAATAGACTGCAGAAAATTATAATCAGGAGGTGGATGTTATGTTTATTATAAAATCCATTCACAATGATAAGTTTTTCAAGTCAAGATGTTTATTTTCTTTAATAATGACCGTAGTGTTTCTTATGTCAGTCACATCAGTCTTTGCAGCACCATGGAGTGATACCGTCACAATAATCGATGGCAGCAAGACCTACACAGTGTACACTGACACACAGCTTGTAAAAGAAATTATCGGACAAGAAGGCATCGAAATTTCCGATGCTGATATGATATATCCTGCAGTAAACGATAAGATATCCGATGACCACACTATTGTGATTAAGCGTTTAAAGCATCTTGATGTGCAATACGAAGGCAAAGCACTTTCATATTGGACCGATGCCGAGACCTACAGAGAATTCATCTCAAAGGGTACCATCTCGGCAGATTTTGATGATATTTATGATGTTGACCTCGATGACAGGCTGTCAGCTGATGCAAACAACAAGATGAATATTATCAAAGTTGATTTTGTCACCGAATATGAAGAAGAAGCTATTCCCTATACATCAAAGACCGTTTATGATGACAAAGCCCCCATGGGTCAGCGAACTGTAATTTCATCAGGTGTTAACGGAATCAAGGCAAAATCATATGAAATAAAATATCACGACGGAGTGCAGGTATCCAGAACCTACACAGGTGAATTTGTTAAGCAGCAACCCACCGAAGAAATCGTGAGCGAGGGTACAAACCAGCAGGCGATTTTTGTAAACGGTAAGGCAATTCCCTACAAAAGAGCACTCACATGTCAGGCTACTGCCTATGACCTTTCATTTGAAAGCTGTGGCAAATGGCCAGGCTCACCCGGCTATGGTATCACTGCTTCAGGCACATATGCCAAACCAGGCACCGTGGCAGTTGACCCGCGAGTAATACCTCTCGGCACCAAGATGTTCATTGTATCCACAGATGGCAGCTATGTATATGGCTACTGTACTGCCGAAGATACAGGCGGCGCCATAAAAGGTAATAAGGTTGACCTTTTCTATAACACCCGAAGCGAATGCATGCAGTTTGGCAGACGCAGTGTTATGGTATATATTCTATAGTCTATAAAAGCTATCTTGCTTATGCAGGATAGCTTTTTCTTTTTGTGGTCATATATGCACCAAAAACTATTGCGCATATAACGAGAGATACAATCAATGCTTTGTTGCCTGAAACTGCATAGCAGTAGTGGGGCAGATTCTTATATACATATCCTGCTACAAAGCTCACAAGGCTTTGCACGGCGCGTGTGATGATTATTTTTTTGCGCGAAAATTCTTCGGGCAAAGCGCCGCCTATCTGCATTATCACAGATAATCCCCCCCACGATGCCGATGCACATATGATTGCAAAAACGAGTGGAGTATTGCCAAATGACGATATTGCATTCATCGCATTTGATATTTCAAGGCAAAAGTATATTGCTCCCTTTATTTCTTCACTCCATATCACAGAGTAGGGGAATAGCCTCTCTATACTGGTGGCAGCAATTGCACCAAGCGCTGCCGACATCACCACATATCCGCCAATAGCAAGCATTGTGCTCACAGAATCCTGGCAGCATTTTGTGAGTGGTTTTGCGCTTGCTTTTTTTGCATGATTGTGTGCCATGACTTTTTTTGCTTTTGCCCCCATCACAACAGCGGTCATGAATGCTGACATACTTTGTATACAATATATTGCAATACCGTCTTTTGTGCAATTGAGCATACATCCGCCCACTGCCGATATCAGAAAGAGCGGCCCCGCGTTGTTGGTAAAGCACGCAAGCCTTTCGGCTTCTTCTTTGTCTATGCAGCCGCCTCTGTAAAGCTCCGAGGTGCACACTGCCCCCGACGGATATCCGCTAAAGAGCGAGCATATATACACTGCACTGCTGCATGGGCTTATGTTAAAAAGCTTAGCTATGAATTTTTCTATTGGCGAAAATATGCCCAGCACTCCCGAGGTGCTTATATATTGTGATAACACAAGATATGGAAATAACGATGGCAATAATATTTTTGCCCACATCTTAAGTGCGGTGCGGATTTCGCTCGCAATTGTGTCAAACGCAATCATCAATATGACTATCAGATACGCGCATGTCAAAAACTTAACTGCTTTTTTCATAGATATCACTTCCCTAATTCAACATATTTGAAAACTGAGTTTCATATGAATATAAATGCAAGGAAGTGAAAATATGGATAGTGACACAATCTCTTTGTTACAATATAAGATCATTTATACAAACAACACTGTCATAATCAGAGGCACATATACCATTGCCTCATATGACCCAACACTTACCATAATCAAATGTGGCAGCGACAGCCTGTGCATAAGCGGCGATGAACTCGAGATAGTTCTTCTCACAAATGATGAAATCCACATAAGCGGAAAAGTCTTTTCGATAGCATTTGCATGAGGTGAAAATTTTGCTTTGGTTTGTAGTCGGCTACATAAGATTTAAACTAAAAGGGGATAATATAACCGCGTTTTTCGAGGCATGCCGTCAGAATAATATCACACTAAAAAATATACATAGCTTTTCAGGAGAGTATTATGCCGATGTGCTTGGCACACAAATGAAAAAAATATTGCAGCTTTCCCAAGCGCACTCCATCGACATCAAAGTTTCAGGACACTTTGGTGTGGTTATGAAATTTTTTATCTACAAAAACCGGGTGGCATTTTTTGCTGCATTCATAATATTTTTGATTTCAATTTTTTTAAATTCTTTTTTCATCAAAGATGTTGTCATCACAGGCAACAACTATCTTTCCAATGTGCAGCTTGATTCCGTCTTAAAAGAATGCGGTATATACCCTGGCAGGTTTATTTTAAGTGTCGAGCCCGAAAAGGTGCAGGATAGCATGCTTCGCAAATGCTCGCGCCTGTCGTGGGTGTGGGTCGATATAAAAGGCACAGTTGCAAGGGTAGAGGTGCGTGAGAAAATATCAAAGCCTGAAGCCTTCGACAAAAACCTTGCATGCAACATAGTAGCTGAGCGCGATGGGGTTATTACCGAGGCAATATCCGAATCAGGCACTCTCTATGCCAAAGCCGGCACCTATGTGCAAAAGGGTGATTTGCTCATTGGCGGAGTATATGATTCCAACGAATATGCACCTGTGCGCTTTGTGCATGCAACTGGCAAGGTTCTTGCCAAGACATATTATGGTCTGCATGGCGATTTTCCTCTTTCATACACCAAATATAATCTGGCAGAATCAACCGATACCGCCTTAGGAATTAATTTTTGCAATAATCAAATCAAAACTCATGTTTCAGGGAAGAATAATATGAAAATAATGTCAAAGTCAAAAAAAATTAAGCTTTTTGGTAAATTTTCTTTGCCTTTGGGATTTACAAAAGAGAAATATTGTGAGATAATAAGTAAAGAATGTGTGTTAGATAAAGGGCAGGCAACTCAAATGGCACTTGACGAATTAAAAGCACGGCTCAATTCGCAGATTCCGTCAGATGCAAAGGTTGTCAACACTTTTGAAGAGGTAAGCGAAAATGCCGATGGCTCGTTTAGCGTGAATTTGACCTTTGAGTGCATAGAGGATATAACCACGGAGCTGCCCATTGATATAAGCTGATACGGAGGTTTTGATTTTTGGAAAAGGTACTTGAGATTTCAGATATCGGAAAGATTATTTCCATATTTGGTGAGTTTGACAAAAACATAAATGTCATCAAAAAAGAATTTGATGTTACAGTTGTAAGTCGTGACAGTATGATTAAGATATCAGGCATGGATGATAATGTCCTTCGTGCCGAAAGCGTGATAATGAGTCTTGTGAAACTGCTCGATTCTGGCGAAGCTATCACTGACCAAAGCCTTTCTTATGCCATCGACATGGCGCGCGAAGGCGTTGACGAAAGCGTTTTGTATGGCAAAGACTGCATCTGCATCACTGCCAAGGGCAAACCTCTCAAAAGCAAAACCCTTGGTCAGAAGAACTATGTGGAAGCCATCAAAAATAACACCATAACCTTTGGCATCGGTCCTGCAGGCACAGGTAAGACATACCTAGCAGTTGCCATGGCAGTCAAGGAATTCAAGGCAAAAAACATCAGCCGCATCATTCTCACAAGGCCCGCGGTTGAAGCGGGCGAAAAGCTTGGCTTTTTGCCGGGTGACCTTCAAAATAAGGTTGATCCTTATCTGCGCCCCTTATATGATGCTCTTTATGAAATGTTTGGCACAGAAACATATGCACGCCTTGCTGAAAAAGGCGCAATAGAAATTGCGCCGCTTGCCTACATGCGCGGCCGTACTTTGGATGACAGCTTCATTATTCTTGACGAAGCGCAAAACACA
>JAFYUA010000095.1 GCA_017549745.1 Clostridia bacterium
ACCACTTCTTTCCTGCCCGACTCTTTGGGTCGCCTGGTGAAGATGAACAAAGTTCCTCTAGTTGTAGTCACCCACCACGGCAACTACCTGTACTCCCCTTTCTGGGCATATAAGAACAAGCACAAGGTTCCCCTGCGCACCACCTTCCGTCAGGTTCTCACCGCCGAGCAGGTGCAGAGCATGACCGCTGACGAAATCAATTCCGCCATCCGCGATGCCATGCAGTATGACGAATACCGCTACCAGCTGGAAGAGGGCATCTTGATTACCGACGACAACCGCGCCGAGGGTCTCCACAAGGTTCTCTACCAGTGCCCCCACTGCGGCGAGGAATTTCAGATGGGAACGGAAAAGACCGAAATTTTCTGCAAGGCCTGCGGCAAACGCTGGCACATGCAGGAAAACGGCCAGTTGAAGGCTCTCTCCGGCGAAACTGAGTTTCCCCACATTCCCGATTGGTTTGAGTGGGAGCGCGCTCAGGTTCGTCAGCAGATTATCGACGGCACATACAGCTACGAAGAGGAAGTGGATGTTTATTCCTTCCCCCGCTGCTATCGTTTTATACCTTTGGGCAAGGCCAAGGTATGCCACAGCTTTGAAAACGGCTTCACTATTGACGGCCACTATCGCGGTCAGGATTATCATATTCACCGTCCTCCCAAGGGCATGAACAGCCTCCACATCGAGTATGATTTCCACCGTTTCCGCAAGGAAAACTGCTACGATATTTCCACACCTACTGATTCTTTCTACTGCTACCCCAGCAATCCTGACATTGTCACCAAACTTGCCTTTGCAACGGAAGAAATTTACAAGCTCCACCAAGGCAAATAACAGCAAATTAAGCCTTAACTAAAGGAGCGATAATATGGGCAAATCCACCACTTTGCCGACTCCCTTTGGAACAAAAGACAGAGTCGGCTATATGCTCGGCAATGTTGGCAATGACTTTACTTTTATTTTTGCAAGCTTATACCTGCAGGTGTTTTACACTGATATTTTGGGCATAGATGCCGTGCTGGTTGGCACTATGTTCTTAGTCTCCCGTATCGTCGATGCATTCACCGATACAACTATGGGCAGAATCTGCGATAAAGCCAAAGCAACAAAAAACGGCAAATTCAAGCCTTGGTTGCTTCGCGCCTGCGGCCCTGTGGCTTTGGCATCTTTCCTGATGTATCAGAGCTTTGCCGCAAATCTCCCCATGTCTCTGCGCATTGTCTATATGTTTGTGACTTATTTGCTGTGGAGCAGCATTTGCTACACCTGCATCAACATTCCCTATGGTTCTATGGCTTCCGTTATGAGCAGCGAACCTGACCACCGCGCATCCTTGTCCACCTTCCGCAGTTTGGGTTCTTTAATCCCTCAAATTTTGGTGGGTGTGGTCGCCCCTATTTTCCTTTACTCAGAACTTGCCGACGGAACCGAAATTGCAAACTCGCACGCATTTACCCTTATTGCCCTTATCACCGCGCTTTTGGCGGTAGCTTGCTATGTGGCGTGCTATCATATGTGTACTGAGCGCGTAGAAGCTTCTGAACACGCAAATCCCCTGCCTTTAAAAACCACACTGAAAGCCTTAGCCGCCAACCGCGCCCTCGTGGGTATCTCCCTTATATTTATCTGCTATTTGGGCGCACAAATGCTGAACCAAACCATCAACAACTACATGTTTAAGGATTACTTCGGTGACACTAAGGGTCTGTCGGTAATGAACGCCGCAGGCTTTGTTCCCGCTCTGCTTTTGGCTCCCTTTGCCGTACCCCTGTCCCGTAAATTCGGCAAGAAAGAGCTGGGTATCTTTGCCTCCGTTTTGGGAACACTTGCTTTCGGTCTGCTTTTTGTTATGCACACCAGCAACATGTGGCTTTATACCGTTGTCAGCATTACAGGCCTGCTTGGATTTGGTCTCTTTAACCTGATTATTTGGGC
>JAFYUA010000096.1 GCA_017549745.1 Clostridia bacterium
GCTTTTGATTGCGGTTACCCAGCTTACCTCTACAAGCCAGGAAGCCATGGAAAATGACCTTTTGATTAAGGAAAATATAGCCGATGTTGTAATGCACTATGCCTCCAATGCCAAAAAGGCAGGTCTTGACGGTGTTGTGTGCTCACCTCTTGAGGCAGGTGTGGTTCATGAAAGATGCGGCAATGAGTTTATAACCGTTACTCCCGGTGTGCGTTTTGCTGATGGCGATGTGGGCGATCAGGTTCGCGTGACCACTCCAGCCAAAGCCAAAGAGATTGGCTCTGACTATATAGTTGTGGGTAGACCCATCACTGCAGCCCAGGACCCCGTTGCTGCATACAGACGCTGTGTTGCTGAGTTTGTAGGATAATATATTTATTATAAAGGAGATTACTATAATGGACAAAATTACAATAGCAAAAGATTTGCTTGCAATTAAGGCAGTGTTTTTCAGCCCTGACAAACCATTCACATGGGCAAGCGGCATCAAAAGCCCTATATATTGTGACAACAGACTCACACTCTCTGATGTCAAAGTAAGAGGTGATGTGGAAACAGGCCTTGCGGAACTGGTCAAAGAATTTTACCCAGATGCAGAGGTTCTTATGGGCACATCTACTGCCGGCATTGCTCATGCTGCAATAACAGCTCATTTGCTCGACCTGCCCATGGGTTATGTAAGAAGCGGCTCCAAGGATCACGGCAGACAAAACCAGATTGAAGGCAAATTGGAAAAAGGACAGAAAGTTGTTGTTGTGGAAGACCTTATATCCACCGGCGGCAGTGTTATAGAAGTTGTTAATGTGCTCAGAGAAAATGGTGCAGATGTTTTGGGCATCGTGAGCATATTCACCTATGGCATGAAAAAAGGCCTTGAAAGACTTGCAGAGGCTGATGTTATCAACCACAGCTTGTGTGATTTTGACACAATTGCTGAAGTTGCGGCTGACACTGGCTACATCAAATCGACTGATGTTGAAAGATTGATTCGTTTCCGCAACAATCCATCTGATGAAAGCTGGATCAATAACTAATATTTACACAGGAGATGCAAAATGAGACACTTAATAGATATCTCTGATCTTTCGGTTTTGGAAATTGATGAGCTCATAGACACAGCCAATGACATCATTCAAAATCCCGAAAGCTATCGCGAAAAGTGCAAATATAAAAAAATTGCCACACTCTTTTTTGAGCCCTCAACGCGCACCAGATTAAGCTTTGAAGCTGCAATGCTTGAACTCGGCGGCAGTGTTCTTGGATTTTCTGAGGCTGCATCAAGCTCAGCAGCCAAAGGCGAAAGCATATCCGACACAGTGAGAGTTGTGAGTAACTATGCCGATATCATTGCAATGAGACATTTCAAAGAGGGTGCACCTATGGCAGCTTCTCTCAAATCATGTGTTCCTATTATCAATGCTGGTGATGGTGGTCACAACCACCCCACACAGACTCTTACAGACCTTCTCACTATCAAAAGAGAAATGAGCAGGACAGATAATCTTACCATAGGCTTGTGTGGTGACCTCAAATTTGGTCGCACAGTGCATTCTCTGATTAATGCTATGATTCGATATGACAACATTAAATTTGTGTTCATATCTCCGCCGGAGCTTAAACTTCCGGATTACATCAAGAATGATGTTCTTGACAAAAAACAAATTCCATACGAAGAATTCACAAGTGTTGAAGATGCTATTTCCAAACTCGACATATTGTATATGACAAGAGTTCAGAAAGAAAGATTTTTCAACGAAGCAGATTATGAACGCCTCAAAGACAGTTGCATACTCAATTGCGAAAAACTAAAGCTTGCCAAAGACAACATGATTATCTTGCATCCGCTTCCGAGAGTCAACGAGATAACAACCGATGTTGACGATGATCCAAGAGCATGTTATTTCAAGCAGGCAATGTATGGCAAATATATCCGTATGGCACTTATTCTTAAATTGTTGGAGGTGGAGTAGGGTGAATATTGATTCAATAAAAAATGGTTTGGTTATTGACCATATCAAAGCAGGAAAATCCATGCAGATATATCACTATCTCAACCTCGAAAATCTGGATTGCCAGGTTGCAATAATTAAGAATGCATCGAGCCAGAGAATGGGGAAAAAGGATATTATCAAAATTGATGCAGAGCTCGATATTGATTTTGATGCTCTTGGTTACATCGACCCGGGCATAACTGTCAATGTGATCAAAAATGGCGAAAAGGTAAACAAACTGCATCCTGATTTGCCCGACACGATCACTGATATAATCAAATGTTCAAATCCCAGATGTATCACATCTGTCGAGCAGGAGATTCACCATATATTCAAATTGACAGACAAAGCCAACGGCGTGTACAGATGTATGTATTGTGAGTCCTTGCCCAAAATCAGCCAATAACATAGGAGGGATTTTCAATGACCTTCAAAGAGATTAATAAAGCTTTGGCAAGCAAAATAAAAGTTGATGAGCTTGTGGAAATTTTCCGCTTGGAGATTGATGAGGTTTCTTCTCTGGGCAATGTTGTTATGCTGTCGCAGGAGCTCTTGTGCTTTCAAAATATCACTGATTTTTGCGTGGATGGCTACAGAATTGTTCGCCTGAAAGATATTACCGATATCTCAACCTGCGAAAAAAATGACACTCTTTCTTTTATGAATATGATATATAAAAAAGAGCGTCTTTTTCCCGAGTCTCAGGCAGTTATCGATGCCAAATCATGGAATGGAGTTTTTAAATCACTGTCTCTTTCCAAGACTGCCGTCACCGTCGAATGTGCATTTGATGATGCTATTGATTATTATTTTGGTTGGATAAAATCAGTCAATGATAATGTGGCAACTATGCAGTGCTTTGATGGCAGCGGTAATAGATTTAAAGATGAAGTAAAAGTTAATCTGAATTTTGTTACGCAGCTGATGTTTGGCAATAAATATATTGAACTTATGGCTAAATATGTGCAAAATTAATATCAGACACAACAAAAAAGTTCGGTTGAATAAACCGAACTTTATTGTTATAGATTTTCAACATATTCTTTTATTTTTTCAAAGCTCACATCGCTTATATAGTGTTCAATCTTGCAGCTATCAGCATAGGCATTTTCTTCATCCACCCCCAAAGCCATGAGAGCCTTTGCTATGGTGTGGTGACGCTCATACATTGCCTTTGCAATGGCTTCACCTTTGCTTGTGAGGGTTATTATTCCGTTGGTGTCAACATTTACATATCCGTCAGAACGAAATTTTTTCATTGCCACAGATACACTCGGTTTTGAAAATGATAATTCATTTGCAACATCAACGCTTCTCACATTGCCTATTTTTTGTCTTAAAATATATATGGTTTCAAGATAGTTTTCAGCTGATTCCATGATTTTCATAATTTACAACCTCTGTTTATTATTTGAATATAATGATAGCATACTTATGAATTTTTGTCAAACTCTGTGCTCTTTGCATTCCTGTTTAAAATAGCATATTTCAGCGGAGTGATGCCTTTGTGCTTTTTGAATACAGAAGTGAAATAATTGCTGTCATTAAATCCACATGAATATGCTATGTCTGTTATTGACATCGGCGATTTTCTCAGCATTTTTTCTGCATTTCGCACACGAACCAGGGTTATATATTCAGACACTCCGAATCCGGTGTAGAATTTAAATGTCTTCGAAAAATGACTTTGGCTCATTGCATATTTTTTTGCCAGAAATTCCAATGTCAATTTTTCTCTATAGTTGTCAGTTATGTATTGCGAAGCATTCTGAATTATGATTTCATTATTGCTGAGTTTGCGTGGGGCAGCGTCCGTCTTTTGCCTATACATGATTATAAGGAGTTGCCTGAGAAGATTTTTGCACATTTCAAGATAATCACTGTCTTTATTGACATACTCGCTATATAATGTCCTTATTATATTTTCAATTTCTAATTTGCTCGACAAAGACAGTGGCATATACTTCTGCTTGCCAAGCTTGTCTGCGATTTGGTGATAAAAATCTCCCACAAAGCTGTCATCAAAGCATATAAGAAGCCTTTGAGAGAATTTCCCGGGTTCATACATGGTCTTATGTATGTAGCCTTTTTTTATTATAACAATTTGACCCACATCGATATTTATTATTTCATTGTTTATAAAATGTCGCGCATTGCCCTCAAGCATAAAATAAATTTCGTGATAATCGTGAATGTGGTTATCAAGAAGTTGATTTCCTTTCCTTCTGGATGAAATATTGATAGAAAATCCATGCGAGATAGCGTTAATAAGCTTTGCCATCATATCACCTCGTTTGTATTATACATCAAATCTGTTGATTGTTCAACAAAAAATTAATGTTTTTATAGTAATATGGCAAAAAAATCGTGGTAATCCATATTATTTTGAAGTATAATCAAAGTATATTATATATTTTGAACGGAGGATATTATGAATTACAATAAAGTGCAAAGAACAGAAAAAGTAATACAATTTGGTGAAGGTAATTTTCTGAGAGGTTTTGTGGATTGGATATTGCAGACCTTAAATGAAAAAACTGATTTTAACGGAAGTGCGGTTGTGGTACAGCCCATTGAAAACGGCATGTGTGATATGCTCTCTGCTCAGGATTGTGTTTATAATCTTGTGATGCGAGGCTTGAAGGATGGCGAAGCTGTGCAGCAACTCAAAACCATCGATTCTATCTCGCGCACAGTAAATCCCTACAGAGATTTTGATGCTTTTCTTGAGCTTGCTCACAATGCTGATGCCCGCGTCATTGTGTCCAACACCACTGAATCAGGTATTGAATATGTTGAGGCAGATGAAATGTCCATGCAAGCAAAGGTTTCATTCCCTGCAAAGGCAACTCATCTATTGTATGAGCGCTTTAAACTTGGCTACAAAGGTTTTATCTTCTTGCCATGTGAACTCATTGACAAAAACGGTGAAGCTCTTAAATCAGTTATCTTACAATACGCAGATAAATGGAATCTTGGCAATGAATTCAAAAAGTGGGTAAATAGTGAAAATATTTTCTGCAACACTTTAGTCGATCGTATAGTTACAGGATATCCCAAAAACGAGAATTTTGATTTGCCCTTTGACGACAAAATGATTGACACCTGTGAGCTTTTCCATTTGTGGGTGATAGAGGGACCTGACTCTATTGTTGATGTGATTCCATTTGATAAATCAGGCTTAAACATCATTTTGACAAATGAACTTGAAAAATATCGCACCCGCAAAGTAAGAATACTCAATGGTGCTCACACCTCTATGATTCCTTATGCATTGCTTTCGGGAGTTGAAACTGTTGGCGATTGCATGAAAAACGAGGTTGTTTCATCATATATCAGGCATTGCGTTTATAATGAGATTATTCCCACACTTGATTTGCCATCTGATGAACTCAAATCATATGCCGACGATGTTTTTGAACGCTTTAATAACCCCTTCATTCGTCACGAATGTGCATCTATTGCATTAAACAGCGTGAGCAAATTCAAAGTGAGAGTGCTTCCTTCTATTCTTGAGTTTGAAAAAAGATACACCAAGCTTCCTGAGGGATTAATGTTTTCTTTTGCAAAACTCATCGAATTTTACAAGACCGATATGACAAATGATGCAGCAGATGTTTGCGAATTTATGAAAAAATCAAGCGTAGAAGAGATTTTGTCAAATGAAAATCTCTGGGGCGAGAATCTTTCACACTTAACAAAAGGAGTTGAAAAGTACATTGGAAAAGAAACATATAGTGCATAAAAATGATAATGTATATATCGATTTGGACAATGGCCACAAATATGCTCTGAGAGACATCAAAAACGGTGAGAATATTATAAAATATGGTTTCCCCATTGGACATGCAACAGAGGATATCGCAGAGGGTGAGCATGTTCATTCTCATAATGTAAAAACCAATCTGAGCGACATTTCTGAATATAGCTACAAATTTATCGGCACTCTTGTTGAGAAAGTACCAACGTCGCGCACCATCAAAGCATATGTTCGAAAAAACGGTGACATCGGCATCAGAAATGAGATATTCATTGTCAATACTGTTGGATGCATCAATAAGACTGCTCAGATTATTGCCGAAAAATGCGGCGTGAATTATTTTAGTCATCCTTTTGGTTGTTCACAGCTTGGAGGGGATATGGAAATCACTCAAAAAATCCTTGCGGGACTTGTGAAACACCCAAACGCGGGCGGCGTTCTTGTGTTGGGACTCGGATGTGAAAACAATAATATCGATGAGTTCAAAAAAGTTCTTGGCGAGGTCGATGGCGAAAGGGTGAGATTCCTCAACTGTCAGGATTGCAATGATGAAATAGAAGAGGCATGCAGCATAATTGATGAACTCAAAAGCATAACAAGCAAAGATGTGCGCGTGGATGTACCCGTTTCTTCACTTCGCATAGGTCTCAAATGCGGTGGCAGTGATGGCTACAGTGGACTCACTGCTAACCCGTTGGTTGGTTCTTTGTGTGACAAGCTTGTGTCACATGGCGGCTCATGTGTGCTCACTGAGGTGCCTGAAATGTTTGGCGCAGAACATCTCCTTATGGAAAGATGTGTTTCGCAAGATGTATTTGAAAAGTGTGTAAACATGATAAACAATTACAAAAAATATTTCATGGCACACAACCAACCAATCTATGAAAACCCATCACCCGGAAATAAAAAAGGCGGCATCACAACACTCGAAGAAAAATCCCTTGGATGTGTGCAAAAGGGTGGACTCTCTCCGGTTACAGATGTCATTACATATGGCGGCGAAATCACAAAACCCGGGCTCACTCTCATGGATGGCCCTGGAAATGACCTTGTAGCCGTTACAAATCTTGCGTGCAGCGGAGCTCATATTGTGCTATTCACAACCGGCAGAGGCACACCGTTTGGCGGGCCTGTGCCAACCATGAAAATATCCACCAATTCACGCCTTGCATCTAAAAAAACCAATTGGATAGATTTTGATGCAGGCAGATTGATCGATGGTGAATCAATGAGTGAATTGACAGATGAATTGTGTGAAAGCTTGCTCGAAATTGCCGAGGGCAAACAAACCCTCAACGAGAAAAATGGTTATAAAGAAATTTCAATATTTAAGGATGGTGTAATTTTATGAGTTTTATAAACAAGGATTTTATACTCAAGGGCAAGACCGCCAAAAAGTTGTATCATAGCTTTGCTGAAAATATGCCCATCGTTGATTATCATTGTCACCTTTCGCCAAAAATGATTGCCGAAAACTATAAGTTCAAAAATGCATATGACCTTTTCCTTGGCGGCGACCACTATAAGTGGCGTCAGATGCGCACCGCAGGAATAGATGAGGCGTATATCACAGGGGATAAAGATGATTTTGAAAAGTTCAAAAAGTTTGCCTCAGTCATGCCAATGCTGATAGGCAATCCCATATACCATTGGACTCACCTTGAATTGAAGAGGTATTTTGGCATAGACGATATTCTTACGGCAGATACTGCTGAAAAAATATGGGATAAGTGCAATGAACTGCTTGCCAAAGATGAGTTTTCGGCTCAGAATCTCATCCTGAACTCAAATGTTGAAATCATTTGCACAACGGATGACCCTGCCGATGATCTTTGCTACCACAAGCAACTTAAAGAAAGCGGCTTCAAATGCAAGGTTTTGCCAACATTCAGACCGGACAAATGTGTAGAAATAAATAAACCCGGCTTTGATGAATACATTGCCCGTGCAGGCGTTGGAACATTTGAGCAATTGCTTCAATGGCTTTCTGACAGAATCGCATTTTTCCATGACAATGGGTGCAGATTGGCTGATCATGCTCTTGAAATCGTACCTTTCGGCATTGGTGATGCATCAGCGGTTTTTGAAGCAAAAAAAGCTGGCAATTCCATCTCGGAAAAAGATGAAAACATTTACAAAACTGCAGTTCTTTCTCACTGTGCAAAGGAATACACAAAGCTTGGCTGGACAATGCAGCTTCACATTGGTGCATTGAGAAACAACAACTCCATAATGTTTGAAAAATTAGGGCCTGATACCGGTTTTGACTCTATAAACGACTTGTGCATAGCGCAGAATTTATCACTGTTTTTAAACAATCTTGAAAAAGAAGATCAGCTTCCAAAAACCATTCTCTATACACTTAACCCCAAGGATAATTATGTGCTCGGCACCATGCTTGGCAATTTCCAAAAAGCTCCCGTAAAGTGCAAAATACAGTTTGGCTCGGGTTGGTGGTTCAATGACAACAAAGACGGTATGGAGCAGCAGATGAAGGCTCTTGCCAACCTTGGTATGCTTGGCGCTTTTGTGGGCATGCTCACCGATTCCAGAAGCTTTGTGTCATATACCCGCCACGAATATTTCAGACGAATTCTGTGCAATATGATTGGTGAATGGGTCGATAACGGCGAATATCCTGCTGATTGGAAAAATCTTGAAAAGATTGTAAAAGGAATCTGCTATAACAACGCCAAAGAATATTTCAATTTTTAACCACGAAAAAACACCTGTCAATTTGACGGGTGTTTTTTCGTGGTTATTATTCACACTTCAAAATCCAGACAGCTTCTTGAAGCGGTAAAAGGTCTTACTTTTGTGTTGGCTGCTTCAACATGAATAGGGTGCACAGCGTAATTTTTCAGTGCTTCTTCACTTATAAAGCTTGAATCAAGCATCACATCAGCATTTGAACTCGGCAAACCCTTTGTATATACTTTAATATCCAAAAGCCCGGGAATCTGACCTGCCAAATTTTCAAGAGCTTCTTTCATTTCGGCCAGGATTTTTTCTTTTTGTTCCTTTGAATATTCATCCTTTAAAGTCCAAAGTATCACATGTTTTATCATATAAATCACCTCCGTTGGTTGTTTGTAGTATATCATATGTTGCCAGTTTCTGTCAATATATTGAGATAGTAAGTGCACAGTAGTCTGGGCATTGTTAAATTAGACAAAATAGTTGCAGATTATTA
>JAFYUA010000009.1 GCA_017549745.1 Clostridia bacterium
GATATGACAAAAATCTTGAGTTTGATAAGCTTGCAGAAAAAATCCAGCAGCGTGTAAATGCTCTTGTTCTCATTGGTGCAACTGCCGAGAAGATAAAAGCTGAGGTTGAAGCAAGGTCAAATCCCAAAAAGAAGCTTCCCATAATGATTGCAAATGATATGGAAAATGCAGTCAAACTGGCTTTTGCTTTTGCAAAGGGTATGCTTGGCGAAAATCACACAGCTTCCGTGATTTTGTCTCCCGCGTGCGCCAGCTTTGATATGTACAAAAATTTCGAAGAAAGAGGCAATCATTTTAAAACTATAGTAAATACATTATAATTCAGAGGTAAAAACATGAGTATATCCCAATATATCAAAACTCTCAGTTTACTAAATGGTATATCTGGTTTTGAACACAATGTGTCAGATTTCGTTGCAAATCATTTCAAGGGAAAAGGCTTTGAGGTCACCACAGATTCCATGGGCAATGTCATTGCCTGCAAAAAATCGGGTGAAGGTCATGGCAAAGTAATGCTTGAAGCACATGTCGACGAAATCGGCATGCTTGTAAAGTCTATAGACAAAAACGGATTTTTGTTCCTTAGTCCTGTTGGTGGCTTTGACCCGCGAATCCTTCCTGCTTCTGAGGTTGTGGTTCATGGCAAAAAGGATTATCTCGGCATAGTTGGTGCCAAACCGCCACACATGATGAGTGCCGATGAATATTCCAAAACGCTTGATTTTGCGCAGTTGTATGTGGATGTGGGCATGACCAAAGAGCAGGCAGACGACCAGATAGGAATCGGCGCGTATGTGACTTTCAAGGGAGAATATTGCAAGCTACATGGTGATTATGTTGCTTCCAAAGCTATGGACGACAGGGCATCTTTGGCGGTTTTGCTCGATTGTGCAGATAAGCTGGCAGATTCATCACTGGGATATGACCTCTATATTTGTGCATGTGTGCAGGAAGAAGTAGGCATGAGGGGTGCACTCACCGCTGCATATGCCATAAATCCTGACCTGGCGATTGCCATAGATGTTACTCATGCAACCACTCCCGATGAATCCAAGGGCACATTCAAGTGCGGCTGCGGACCCGTGGTTTGCCTTGGGCCAAACATACACAATGCCCTTGTCAATCACTTTATTGATATGCTCAAAAGAGAAGGCGTGTCATATGAGATTGAGGTTGAGGGCGGAAACACTGGCACCGACGCATGGTCCATTCAGACGGCACGCGAGGGAATTCCCACAATGCTGCTCCCTCTTGCTCTCAAATACATGCACACGCCTATTGAGACGCTTTCTTTGGCTGATTGCGTTCAGACCTCTGACGCACTTGTATCCTTTCTGAAATCTTTTGAGAAAACGGAGGATGTTTTATGTTAAAGATATTGTCAGAGCTCGATGGCGTTTCGGGCAATGAAAAAACCGTTTCTGATTTTATTCTTTCTCAGGTGTCAGGACTTGCAACGAGCACTACAGTTGACACTATGGGCAATCTGATTTTTTTCAAAAAAGGCAAAAAGCCATCAGCCAAAAAAGTTGCAGTTTTTGCCCATATGGACGAGGTGGGTCTCATTGTAACCGACATAACCGATGACGGCTATTTGAAATTTGCTCATGTTGGCGGACTCGATGACCGCATTCTTCTCACTCAAAGGGTTTGTGTCGGCAAGTCAAAGGTAAAAGGCGTCATAGGCATAAAAGCCGTGCATCTTCAATCCAAAGATGAACGAAGCAAAGTTGTGAAATCAGATGAAATGTATATAGACATAGGCGCATCTTCCAAGGAAGAAGCCGAGAAGCTTGTGTCCAAAGGTGATTATGTGTCGTTTTGTTCTGAGTTTTGCAGGCTCAGCAACATGCGCTTCAAGGGCAAGGCTATAGATGACCGCGCAGGTTGTGCCATCATCATGGAGCTTATGAAAGACTGCTACGATAATGACATCTACTTTTGCTTCACTGTTCAGGAAGAGACGGGTCTGCGCGGAGCGCAGGTGCTTTCAAGGCGCATTGATGCCGATGTGGCATTTATCTTAGAAGCGACCACGGCTTCCGACACTGCTTTGTCTGAGCCGCATCTGTATGGCACCACACTCGGTCTTGGTCCTGCTATCACCAACATGGACAACGGTGCATATTCCGATGAGGCACTGAAGAAGTTTGTGACAAACACCGCTTCAAGCAGGGGCATCGCATTTCAATACAAGCTCACATCAAATGGCGGCAATGACTCACGCCAGATTCAGACAGGTGCGTCAGGCTGCCGCGTGTGCTCAATTTCATTGCCATGCCGATATATTCATTCTCCTGTCAGCGTGGCAGACGGCAATGACTATGAAGCGATGAAAAAGCTAATCAGAGCAGTGCTCAATGACATACAAAATTTCTCGGTCAGTGAGCAAATATAACAGGAGGGCAAAGTGTATGGAATTATTAAAGCAACTTACTCAGATTACGGCAGTATCGGGTAGTGAGAACAATCTTTTTGATTTGATACAGCGCGAGATTAAACCTTGCGTTGATGAACTTTATACCGATGCTATGGGCAATTTGATTGCTCACAAAAAAGGCAGCGGCAAGAAAATCCTTTTTGCTGCACACACTGATGAAATAGGCGTGATGGCAAACTACATTGATGACAACGGCTTTGTCAGATTTTCGCCTGTGGGCGGAGTTGATTTGTATGCTGCACTTTATCAGCGCGTAGTTTTTGCAAATGGCACGGTGGGAACAGTATGCTTTGAATCCAAATCCGATGTCAAGAAGGATTTAAAGGTTGGCACAATGTATATCGACATTGGAGCCGATAGCAAAGAAGCCGCTTTGAAGTTGGTGTCACCGGGTGATACTGCTGCATTTGTGGGCGACTTTGTGCGCAGAGAAAACACAGTGGTATCCAAAGCCCTTGACAACCGCGCGGGGGTATATATTCTCATTGAGGCAATAAAGCGCTTAAAATCTTCATCGCAGGATTTGTATTTTGTGTTTTCATCACAAGAAGAAATAGGTCTGCGAGGTGCCAGAACTGCTGCCTACACCATAGAGCCTGATGTGGCAATCGCCGTTGATGTCACCGACACAGGCGACACACCGGGCTGTGAGACCATGGAGGTCAAGCTTGGCGGCGGTGCTGCCATCAAGATAATGGACAAATCCGTAATAACCCACAAAGGGCTTCGTGACCTTCTGGTCAGATGTGCCGAGGAGCATTCCATTCC
>JAFYUA010000097.1 GCA_017549745.1 Clostridia bacterium
GCTCATCACTGTGTTAATCCACTTGGAATAATCAGAGTCCGCTGCGCAATCAATCACAGAGCCGTCGGCAAGCACAAGGCGCACATATATGGAAGTGTAGCTTTCGTCATTGGTGTTTTTAAATTCCTTGACACCTGTGCCTATGAGATAGCCTGCAAGTAATTGAAAAGCAGTGGTATAGCCATGTACGACGCTACCATCTCTGCCAAGGCAAAGAGTGAGAGTGTCACCATATTTTATTGACTCAGGCAAAGCCGAGCCTGACGCGAGCTTGTAGGAAACGCCCGACACAACCACACTGTCGGGTGCAGTCTTTGATGGGGTGGCATCTTCAAAAATGCCTATGACCTTGTCATCATATGCAAACACTGTGTCGAGAGATGAGCTGTAGTACAATATGTCATTTGCGCAAAGTGAGTCGACCTCTCTGCCGTCTTTCATAAGCTTTGAGCCGCTATGCGCACCACTCACCGAGGTGTACCAGTCAGAGCCTGTGCACACATAGGGACCCGACAGAGAATTTGTGTCCACAAACACATATTCTGCTTTGCCTGAGATGTCATAATATATAACCGCCGTGTCTCCCATGGCGATATCATTTTTGACCTTGCCAAATGTGGTTTTGGCACCACCTGAATACACTGTGGTATTCTCGCTCACGGCTATGCTGTCTATGCCGCCCTGAGCCATAAGAGCAAGACCGCCCGGCAATGCCGAATGAACTACTGCCTTAGTATATGAAGCATTTTTGGCATTGAACATTGCCACCTTGCCTGAGCTTACAAGAAGCTGACCCGACTTGCCCACCGATGAATAGTCAAAAGTTGATTCATCTACAGAAAAAGTACCCTCAGATGTGAGCACCTTGCCTGCCGACACCGAAGAATTATCACGAGAGCTTGCCATGATGACGCATTTGTCATAATAGCCATAGCCCAATTTTTCGATAACCTTTTGGTTGGAAGCTTTTTCTTTTGTGCAAAGAGTGCGGTAGAGAATGAGAGCTGCTTCGTCTTTTGTAACACTTTCAAAAGCTTCTGTGTGCACACCGTCGGAAATGCCGAGTGAATCTGCCATTGAAAGCTGAGCCGACGGCCAATCGGAAAAATCGGAATTGTCATAGCCAAGAATACTTAGTGCAGCGTCGATGACATACACAAAGGTTATGGGGTCGTCGGGCATGAAACGCCCTGAAGCAAATGCCGACATAAGTCCGTTTTCTACCGCGGTTTTTACATATGGAGTTGCCCAATATGAAGCTGTGCAATCAGGGAAGATGGAAAGTGCCGAGCCAAGAGATACCTTGTTGCGATGAACCGATGACATAACTGCCATCTTGGCAAACTCGCCTCTTGTGACAAATGAATCAGAGCCTGAGATATCATCGCCCGAAAGGCTCACTGCGCCGAGTGCACCAAGCAGTGCTGCATGAGCCGATATTGGCGAGCCCTCACTGACTAAGAGATTTGAGCCGATTGTGCCCTGTGCATCGTCAACTGTGGTCATAACATCGGCAACGCCTCCGTCTTTGCCAAGCAGCAGCACCACATTGTCACCAATGCCGAATTTGCCGCCAGAACAAAGCTTGGAAAAGGCAATGGGTGACTCTATGGTGTACTGCGCAGAGCCAACCGTCACACTCGTGGGCGAGGTGGAATTCGGATAGGCTGAGGCATAGATTCCGCTTACCTTTTTGCTATAAGCAAAAACTGTGGCGAGAGAAGAACTGTAATATACGATATCATTTGCTCTGATATCAGTAAGAGTAGATTTTTCGCCGTTTCTTACCACAGAGAAACCGTCGGTGGATATGTGCGATGCAAGATTGCCGTCGGCTCCTACTGTGTAGGGCCCGTCAAAATCGCTTTCACCCACGATTATGTAATCCACAGTGCCGTCGGGTGATTTGCCCACAGTGACTATGTCACCTGTGGAAAGTGTTGACCTGAGCGCACCATAGGTAGTTTTTTGCTTTGCGCTGAAAGCCAGAGTGCCGTCATCACAGTTTAGCGAGTAGAGCTCGCCGCCTCTTTGCAAAGTGATATGCTCTGAACCTACGGCATACACTGCATAAGTCACAGGAGTTACATTACCCGCAAAAAGAGCAACAAGCCTGCCCTCTTTGGTCACAAGGGCACTGCCTTTGCTTCCTGTTACGCTATAGTCAAATTCGCCCGATGCGCTATATTCACCCTCTGAGGTGATAACCTTGCCGTGGGGAACAGAGGAGTCGGTAAGATGGGTTGCAACTATAATGCAATCTTCTGTCAATGTATAGCCGAGTGAAGAAATATAATCAGCAGAAGAATTCTTGGCAGATGTGGTGAGGGTGTTTACAAAAATCACCGACACATCATAGCGGCTGAGTGCTTCATCAGCCGATTTGGCAATGCCTGCATTGAGCTTTAGCGTTTGTGCCATGCCAAGCTGTGCCTGAGGGTAGGTGTAGCCAAAATCTTCGTCAGTGTAGCCAAGAAGCCTGAGCGCCACCGTCACTGCCTGAGCATAGGTGATGTGGTGGTCAGGGCCGAAAAGACCGCTTGAATATCCTGCTACAATTCCCGCCTCTGCCGCTGTTTTGACATATGGTGCAGCCCAATGGTCGGCAGTGCAGTCGGAAAACACCGATA
>JAFYUA010000098.1 GCA_017549745.1 Clostridia bacterium
ATGGGGGAAATGCTTTTGTCTTTTTCGCTCACTACCAAGCAAGACACGGATTTTGGTATTGTCCAGCAAATTCTCAGATTTTGCTCCGATAATTATCAAAATGAAGATATCAGCTTGGCTTTGGTTTCTGAAAATCTATATGTAAGCTCAAGCTACATAACCAAGATTTTTTCTTCGAAGCTGGGGTGCTCTTTCAAGGAGTATATAAACGGCCTCAGGATTATGCAGGCAAAAGAACTGCTCCAGGACACGGAGATGAAGATTATAGATATAATGTGTGAGTGCGGGTTCAAAAACCAAAGCAGCTTCAACAGAATTTTTGTTGAAACATGCGGAATGACTCCCAAAGAATATCGAACTCATCGCTCTAAATAGAACAAGCCCTGTTTGTGTTGTGCATGCGTCAATATTTTACGCAATGTGCTTCATAAGACAGGGCTTGTTTTATTTTGGACACAGTTCCACTAATTGACATAGATTTCATACTTCAAAAATGATAAAATGGTGAAGTCAGAATGCCAAAAGTGTATTTTTTCATTGATGAAACGGGCTGATTTTATTGGAGCGAAGTGCTGTGAAATGTTACAATTGTATCGTATCAGTATCGGCTGATTTGTTAAATAAATGATTTATAGAAAGGATGATAAGCTTGAAACGAACAACTGCATTGATTTTGTCGGCATTTTTGTGTTTTCAGACATTTGGTTTTGTTGCATTTGCCGCTGATGAAGATGTTCTTCTTGTGAATGAGACCTTCAACTCGGTGGCTACCAACACTCTGCCTGACAATATCACAGTCAAAGGCAGCAGAAACAATCGTGTTGTTGAAGATTCTCCGGGCAATAAAGTGCTCATGCTGGATTTGTCAATTGGTATTGCTTCGGTAAGTGTGCCGGTTTCACCGAATGGTGACAAACTGTGGGTAAGTGCCAGAATCAAGACGAGCAACCGCCTCAACAAGACAAATCTTTTTTCGCTCAAGGATTCATCAGGAAAAAAGACAACATTGATAACACAGGAAGCCGATGGAACTAAGATATCCTTCGACAGAGAAATATCCGGTCTTCGTTCCGGTATTTGGCAAGAGGTTGCAGTATGTGTTGACTATACCGCAGCTTCATACTCCGTGTACATAGACAGAAAAGCAGTAGAAACCGACTGGAAATTAAAAGTAAAGCCCTCCATTAGCGAAAGTGTTGATTTTGAATTTGTTCCCATGTCCGAGCTCAAATCAGAGAGCAGAGTTTGGGTCGATGATATCAGAGCTTGGCATGGCGATGAATATCGTACAAGTTTTCCTAATCGGTCATACAACTCTGAATCCGTAAAATTCGAAGAAGAGTCGGCTTCTGACATTACCAAGTTCTACAAACAGCTCGATTTTGATGACGGCATAATACTTGGCCTGGGTATTGAACTTAAAAATTCTTCATATAATAAGGAACTGTTTCAGGATGTGGCAGATGAAGGTGACAGTGCGTTTTTCAAAGCAGAACGTTTGGTCGGCACAGGCGGTTATCATAACATACATGTGAGCAATTGCAACTCATACTTTTTAGTATTTGAATTCGATTTTTGTGTATTTAGAAATGAAACCTCTGTTCCATTTATGGATCTTCGTGCCAAAGATCAGAGCTGGAATCAGGATTTTGTGTTAGAGGGTAATGTGCTCAATGTTAAAAAAGCTGGCACTATTCCGCTCATGTATGGTGAATGGTCAAATCTTGCTTTTGCATACAATTTCATAGACCATACCTTCGATGTTTATCATAACCGCGAGCTTGTTTTCGAAAATGTGGCGATGCACAAATCAACCTTCCAGGATATTATCTATGCGCGTACATCTCTTGATGGAACTGATATCCCAATTAGCATCGGTTATGACAATATGTATATATATGAAGGCGAAGAGCTGTTGGCTGACCCTGCACTTGAGGCATCAAAAAGCCTTGTCAGCCGTTTCAAAGCCGACGAAAGACAGGTTCACGACTTTCTTGGTGAGGCAGTTGCATTCAGCGTAACAAGTGGTGACGCCTACAATGGTGAAACCAAGGTTGAGGGGGTAGGTGCAGGCATTATCAAAGAAGGCAGAACTCTTGTTCCAGTGCGCACAGTTTCAGAAGCATTTGGCATAGATGTTGAGTGGTATGGGGATACCCGACAGGTTACGGTAGGCGACCTTGCCACCCTCACAGTAGGTGATACTAACATAGAAAAAGGTGATGAGACAATCACTGCTGATGTTGCCCCGAATATATACAATGACCGTGTGTATCTTCCATTGAGAGTTCTTGCAGAACAGGTACTCGGCAAAGCGGTTTATTGGGATGGTGACCGTCAGATGGTTCTTATGCAGAATGGTGAAGTTACTGTAAATACCGACGATGCTGAGAGTATGGATATGGCATATCGCTATCTGATGTATGACCGTATCGATGGATATGAAATGATAGAAATGCTCAAAGAAGCATCTCGCCCACGCCTTTTTGTTGGTGAAGAACGCATAGAAGAAATCAAAGAGCTTATTGCCACCAATGACAGAGCCAAAGGCTGGTATAAACAGGTGGAAACCCATTGCGAAGGCTATCTTGTTCAGGAGCCGATTCCGTTTGAACTTGAAACAGATGGAAG
>JAFYUA010000001.1 GCA_017549745.1 Clostridia bacterium
CATAACATTTGGCTTTGCATCTGATGACGGCTTGGAATTCTCACCCATCGGTGCAGATGAAATGCGCAGGATTCTTAAACTCCGCGATCCGCTTCTTGGCAGTGGCATTGATTCATCGGTGATTGAAGCCATAGTATCAGGCAAACACACTGTGGCACTTGTGGACCTTGTTCCATCTGATGCTCTTACACCGTCTGAGGTCACAATAAGCCGATTTGATAAAGTTAAATAATAATGATTCAGAGGTCTTTCGCTTGGCGGAAGACCTCTGCTTGACATTATGGCAAATTTTTGATATAATAATCAGAATATATGATATGATATTATGTCAGTATTTTTATTTGGATTTTTTCATCATCGGAGGTATTTGGCATGCTCAAGCATGATTATATGGAAATTAACTCTCAGGGGCATCTTGTCATTGGTGGATGTGACACCGTGGAGCTTTGCGCTGCATATGGCACTCCACTTTATGTTATGGATGAAGACCGCATCCGCAGCAACATGAGAGCCTACAAAAATTCAATAGACAAATTCTACTCAGGTCATGGCAGATGCCTTTATGCCAGCAAGGCTTTCAGCACCATGTATATGTACAGACTCGCAGGCGAAGAGGGTCTTGGTGTGGATGTTGTTTCGGGCGGAGAACTATACACTGCGCTCAAAGCGGGCTTTGACCCTGCCAAAATCGTGTTTCACGGCAACAACAAAAGCTATGATGAAATCGAAATGGCAATAAAAGCTGGTGTTGGTCGTCTTATTGTAGACGGTGACGGTGAAATTGAAAAAATCGACGCCATAAGCAAAGCAAACGGCGTTGTCACCAACATAATGATTCGTGTAAAGCCAGGTGTTGATGCTCATACTCATGAATTCATCTCCACAGGCCACATAGATTGCAAATTCGGCTTTGCCATAGAAAACGGCGAGGCAGCCAAATTTATCCGTCATGCAATGACTTTTGAAAATGTGCGCATCTGTGGTCTGCATTGCCACATAGGTTCTCAGATTTTTCTCTTTGAACCTTTCCGCCACACTGCTGAAATTATGATGAATTTCTATGTGCGCCTCAAAGCTGAACTCGGTCTTTCACTTGCTGAGCTCAATCTCGGCGGCGGTTTTGGCATCAAATATGTAGAGGGTGACACACCTGTTCCATTCGAGGGCTATATTGAAGCAGTGTCCGACACCATCAAAGACATCTGCTCTGCAAACGGAATTGAAGTTCCTTTCATATACATGGAGCCAGGCCGTTCAATAGTGGGTGATGCAGGCATCACGCTCTATAAGGTCGGCACTATCAAAGACATTGCCAATGTGCGCAAGTTTGTGTCGGTTGATGGAGGCATGGCAGATAATCCGCGCTATATCCTCTATGGCAGTGAATATGATGCAATCCTGGCAAACAGAGCTTGTGACGAAGCCAAAGAATATGTCACAGTGTGCGGCAAATGCTGCGAATCGGGCGACATCATCATAGACCGTTGCCATCTGCCCAAGGCGCGCAGTGGTGATATACTCGCTGTGATGTCTACAGGTGCCTACAACTATTCAATGGCGAGCAACTACAACCGCATTCCCCGTCCGCCTGTGGTTATGGTATCAAATGGACAACATAAGCTCATAATCAAAAGAGAAACATATGATGATATAATCAAAAATGACCTTCTGTAAAGGAGTTTAATCCATAATGTTTGGCAAAGAACAACTTTTGTCTTTTATAGTCAGTATTCCTGCACTTCTTCTGGCAATCACTGTTCATGAGTGTGCCCACGGGTGGGCAGCATATTATATGGGTGACCACACTGCACGCTACAGCGGCCGCCTCAGCCTCAATCCTTTGCGCCATCTTGACCCAATAGGTGCGCTTTGCATGTTGTTTTTCCATTTTGGCTGGGCAAAGCCTGTGCCCATCAACCCCATGTATTTTCGCAATCGCCGCGCAGGCATTATCACAGTGAGCCTTGCAGGCCCTGTGTCCAATTTCATTCTCGGGCTCATAAGCTGCATATTGCTTTATGTATTTTCGTATTTTGTGCCCATGAACTCTATGTTATCTTCTTTTGTACTCAGTATTTTATTGCAGAGTGTGTATATGAATGCAGGTCTCATGATTTTTAACCTCATTCCCATTCCGCCTCTCGACGGCTCCAAGATTTTATTGGAATTTTTGCCCTACAGACTGCAATTCAAAGTATATCAATACGAAAGATATTTCAGCCTCATTCTCATTCTGCTTGTGTATGCAGGCACAATAACTCCCGTGCTCTCTGTGTTTCAGATGTATGTGCTGAGATTTTATGAATTTGTCTCAGCGCTCATAGTCAATATTTTTGTATAATCGGTGATAATTTATGGAACAGCTTACCTTTAAGACAGAGCAGTTTGAAGGTCCTCTTGACCTGCTTGAGCATCTCATAAAGCGCAACAAGCTCGACATATGCAACATATCCCTCATAGCTATTACAGACCAATATATAGAATATCTTAACACCATGCAGGAGATGGACCTCGATGTGTCGAGTGATTTTCTTGTGGTGGCAACAGACCTTTTGTACATCAAATCCAAGGCACTTCTTCCCAAGCACGAAGAAGAGGAAGACCCCGAAGCTCTTGCGAGTAGCCTCACCGAAGCGCTCAAGCAGCGCCGCCGCATGAAGCTCATCAGCGAAAAATTCAAGGTGATGCAATATGATGGCTCATATTATTTTTTCAAAGATGCCGAAAAAATCCCCAAAGCCGAAAATCCCGACACCAAGCGCATCGACCACGGCAGCATAGACAAGCTGTATAATGCATTTTTGACCATACTTGAAAAAACCGAGCGACGCATGCCTCCGCCCAAGGATAACTTTGAGGGCATTGTTGGCAGAGAGCCCGCTTCTGTCAAGAAAAAAGCCACAGGTCTTGTTACGCGCCTTAGAAAATCTCAGAAAATCACTTTTTCTCAGGCTTTTGAAGAAGCTCAGCACAAAAATGAAATCGTGGCAATATTCCTTGCGATACTCGAGCTTATGAAGCTCAATCACATATATGTATATGATGATGACGAGGGCAACCTCATGCTCTCGCTGGGTGAAAAATCCGACGAAGAATTAGAATACAATTTTGAATAACGGTGATATAATATGTCAGAGTTACAAATCGAAGCCAAGCTTCAGGCAATGCTATTTGCAAGCGGTGAATCCGTGCCTGTGAAAAGACTTGCCGAAGTGCTTGAGCTCAGCGAAACCAAAACCTATTCATATCTTGAAGCACTCAAGCAAAAATATGATGATGACCCCTCTTGCGGAATTCGTCTTGTGCAGCTTGAGGATTCATATCAGCTTTCCACCAAAAGAGAATATTATGAGTGCATTCGCAGTCTCACCGAGAAAAAACGCAAGGCATCGCTCACCAATGCAGGTCTTGAGGTGCTTTCGGTGGTTGCCTACAATCAACCCATCACCCGCAGCTCCATTGAGTTCATTCGCGGAGTCAATTCCGACGGTGCACTCAACAATCTCATTGCGGCAGGGCTTGTAGAGGAAGTTGGCAGGCTCGATGCACCCGGGCGCCCCATCCTTTTTGGCACAGGCGAAGAATTTTTGCGTTGCTTCAATCTTTCTTCCATTGCCGATTTGCCCGATGTGGAGCTTGAATATAATTTTGAAGACCTCAACCGCGACCTTGTCACAGGTCAGCAGGTGGAGTTTGAAGCAAAGCCTGAGGAAAATTCTTCTTTTGAAATTGTGGTAGAGTCCGATGAAAGTCACACCCCCGATGCAGAGGAGTAAATCCGCATGAAAATCATATGGCTTGTAGTTTTAGCTCTTTTTGTGCTTCTTCTTGGCTTTTGTCTTTTTGTGAGAGTCAGGCTGATTTTCACCTTTGACAAACCAAGAGGCGGCAAAGGAAATTTCAGTGCAAATATTGAGCTTTTTGGCGGCAGGTTTAGAAAATCGCTGATTGCACCATCTGCCGATAAGGCACCCTGCAGGGAGGCAAAGCCGCAAAGCGAAGCTTCCAATGATGTTGCCTTTAAAGACAAGGTCCAAAAATATTATCAGGCATTTGTCCGCGCGCGCTATATATGGCTGGGTTCAAAATCAAAAGTGCGCAAAAATGTTTTTGCCGAAAAAATCTTCCTTAATGTGCGTTTTGGTCTTGACGATGCGGCTGCCACAGGATTGGCGGTAGGCACTGTATGGGCTGCAGCATATAATGTGATTGCATTTTTATCATCGGTCATTCGCATCAGTGAGCCCGAGGTGGAAATTACACCATTATTTGATGATGAATTAGTAGAAGCAAAAGCAGAGTGTATACTATCATTCACTGCTACAAATATTATAAGCATACTGTTGGCTTTAGGATTTAATTACTTTAGTGTAAATAGAAAATTATCAAAAAAAGAAAAGGCGGCGATTAATTATGGCAACACCAATTGAAGGTCTCATGAGTGAAGCAATGGGCAAACTCAAACAGATGATTGATGTCAATACCATTGTGGGCGAAGCTATCAACACATGTGATTCAGACGGCAAATCCACCACTGTTATCCCCGTGTCAAAGGTTGCTTTCGGCTTTGGAGCAGGCGGCAGCGAATTTTCGGCAAAACCCCTTGACAAAAAAGATGACAAGGCAATGTTTGGCGGCGGTTGCGGCGGCGGTGTGTCAGTAAAGCCCATGGCTTTTCTTGTGATCAGAGATGACACCATCAGACTCCTGCCTGTGACCAACTCAGTTTCCACAGTTGACAAGGTTGTAGACATGGTGCCTGAGCTTCTCAACAAGTTCAATGGCTTCATCACAGGCATGAAGTCCAAAAAGAACAAAGACAAAACATCTGAAGCTGAATAATTTGTAATAAAAAATCACTTGCTTCCTATATAATTATATAAGGCAGGTGATTTTTTTGTACAAATATATATTACCCATCGTTTCATTTATTTTGTTTTGGTGCAGTGCCGAGTGCTTTGCAGCGCCCAATGTAAGCGCCAGGTCGGCTATTGTCATAGAAAATTCCACAGGCAGGGTTCTCTATGAAAAAAACGCCCACGAGCGCATGCCCATGGCAAGCACCACCAAGATTATGACGGCAATATGTGCTCTGGAGAATTCCCAGCCCGACACTCTCATCACAGTGAATGACGCAGCAGTTGGCATAGAGGGCTCGTCAATATACCTTGCCAAAGATGAAAAGATAACCATCCGCGACCTTTTGTATGGCATGATGCTGAGTTCTGGCAATGATGCAGCAACGGCGCTTGCATGTGAAGTGTCGGGCTCGGTGGAAGAGTTTGCAAAGCTGATGAACAAAACTGCCAAGAACATTGGTGCCAACAGCACCAATTTTGTCAATGCCTGCGGCCTTTATGAAGATGAGCACTACACCACCGCATCTGACCTTGCGCTCATAACCGCTTATGGACTCAAAAACCCTGTTTTTGCCGAGATTGTGTCTACTTATCAGACAAAAATCTCCAATGGCACCAAGGACTATCCGCGCGCTTTAAAAAATCACAACAGACTTCTTCGCCAATATGACGGGTGCATAGGCGTAAAGACAGGTTACACCAAAAAGTGCGGCAGATGTCTTGTGTCGAGTGCATTTCGCGATGGCATCACGCTTACATGTGTCACTCTCAGCGCACCCGATGATTGGAATGACCACACTGCACTTTTAGATTATGGCTTTTCCCGCTGTGCATGGGTGAATGTGGCTGATGAAGATGATTATTGCACCAGCATAAAGTTGTCAGGCGGCACTCAAGGTGAGGTGGCAGTAAACTTCAAAGACCCTCTTGGCTTTGTTTCAATCGATGGAGTGCACGATGATGTGTCTGTATCATATGATTTTATGCCCAAGCTCAAAGCGCCTCTGAGCCAGGGGCAAAGCGTGGGTGCGGCATCGCTATATGTGTCGGGGACATTGTGTGCCAAATCAGAGCTCATATGTGCTCAGTCGGTGCCTTTGCCGCCAAAAAAAAGCTATGGCGAACTTCTTGCTCACAACATAAAATCGTTTTTTGCTCTTTACAGTTTTTCATGAAAGATGTATAATTAATATTATTACATACAAAGGAACATATCAATGGATTTCAAATCATATGCCAAAAGTTATCAAAACACTATATGCCTCGAACTCGACAGAGTAAAAGCACTGCTTGCCAAGTGCGGCAATCCCGATTCAAAGCTTGAGATTGTTCATGTGGCAGGCACCAACGGCAAGGGCTCTGTGTGCAGCTTCATTTGTGAGGGGCTTGCCTTTGACGGCAAAAAATGCGGCAGGTTTTCTTCGCCCGAGCTTTTTGATGTGACCGACACCATAAGCATCAATTCAAAAAGCATCACAAGCTCAGAGCTTGATTCTCTCTATGAATATCTTGCTCCGCTTTGCAGCGAGGTCGAAGATGAGTATGGCAAGGCACCGTCACAGTTTGAAATAAACTTTGCAGCAGCGCTGTGCTATTTTGCAGACTCAGGCTGCACTCATGCAGTGATAGAGTGCGGCATGGGCGGTCTTGGTGATGCCACCAATGCAATAGGGGATTCCTCGGTCAGCGTCATCACCAAGGTATCTTTGGACCATGAAGCATACCTTGGCGACACTGTGCAGAAAATTGCTGCCAACAAATGCGCCATCTTCAAAAAAAGCTCAAGTGTTTTCGTTGCCGACCAAAGCGCCGATGTGATTGACACCGCCAAAGCTATGGCAGGTGACAGACCATTTCGCGTGGTGGCACCGCTGCCATTTTTATCAACAGATGGCATGCATCAGATTGTATCCCTTGGCAATGAAAGTGCAAGGCTATCGCTTGCAGGTATTCATCAGAGAGCCAATGCATCTTTGGCGGCTTCTGTGCTCAAGTTTATGGGTGCAGGGGTTGAATGCATAAAATATGCGCTTGAGCATGCACGCAATCGGGCAAGGCTGGAGCGCATAGACGATAATGTGTATTTCGACGGTGCTCACAATCCCGACGGAATCATGAGCCTGATTCAGACCATAAACCAGGCTGACATAAAAGGTAAAATAATCTTTGCCGCAGGCTTCATGGCAGATAAAGACTATAAACGCGCACTTAGCTGCCTTGATGAACTTAATAACCGCAATTTTGAACTCTACACAACCCCCGTGCTTTCAAATCCGCGCAGTGAATCAGCCGAGGCTCTTGCCGAGTGTGCACGCTCGCTTGGTTTTAGAGCAAAAGAATTTGATAACATCCGCTCAGCACTGGAGATGGCAAAAACAAATGCCGACACGGTGTTTGTGATAGGTTCATTATATATGTATAAAGAGGTGATGATTTGAGAATAGACAAGCTTATTGCCAACAGTACCTCGTGGGGTCGCAAGGAAATAAAACAATTAATAAAAAAAGGCATGGTCTCATGCAACGGCAAGATTGTGAGTGATGCGGGATTTCATGTGGACGAAACAAGTGACGAAATAACTCTTTCGGGAGAAAGAATAGTATATTCAAAATATGTCTATCTCATGCTCAACAAGCCCGACGGCTACATCAGCGCCACTTTTGATAAGCACTATAGAGTTGTCACAGAGCTTGTACCGAGCCAATATGCCCACTATGAGCCATTCCCCGTGGGCAGGCTCGACATCGACACTCATGGGCTACTTCTTCTCACCAATGACGGTGACCTTGCCCATAGGCTGCTTTCACCAAAGTCTCATGTGCCAAAGACATATTTCGTGCGAAGTAGCAGCCCTGTGACCGCCTCCGATATTCACACATTTGCTCAGGGCATCGACCTTGGTGATTTCACCACAATGCCTGCAAAGCTTGTGCCTCTTGAAAGCGACACCAATGAATCGCTTGTCACCATATGCGAGGGCAAATTCCATCAGGTCAAGAGAATGTTTGAAGCCATTGACAACGAGGTCATCTACCTCAAGCGCATATCAATGGGCAATTTAACTCTTGATGAGTCTTTGCCCGAGGGTGAATGCCGACCACTTACCGATGAAGAACTGCAAAATTTGATAGGAGAGTAAAACCAATGGATATAATCAAAACACTTGCCGATGAACTCGGCCTCAAACAAAAACAGGTTGCCGACACCGTATCACTCATAGATGACGGCAACACAATTCCCTTTATAGCGCGTTACCGCAAAGAGGTGACAGGCTCTCTCGATGATGAGATACTCCGTCGTCTCTTTGACAGGCTCACATATTTGTGCTCGCTTGATGAACGCCGCGAAGAGATAATCCGTCTTATAGACGAGCAGGGCAATCTGACCGATGAGCTCAAAGCCAAAATCGAAGCTGCAGCAGTGCTTCAGGAGCTTGAGGATATCTATCGCCCATTTCGTCCCAAAAGACGCACCCGCGCCACCATTGCCAAAGAAAAAGGTCTTGAACCTCTTGCCAATCTCATATTTTTGCAATCGGAGCAAAGCGGCAATCCCTATGATTTTGCCGCAGAGTACATAAATGAAGAAAAAGAGGTGCTCACGCTCGATGATGCCATCGCAGGAGCTATGGACATCATTGCAGAGTTAGTGTCAGATGATGCCGACTATCGCAAAGAAATCCGCGCGCTCACCTTTGCCCACGGCATTCTCTCCACCAAGGCTGCCACCGAAGAGGACAGCGTGTACTCCATGTATTATGACTTCTCTGAGCCTGTCAAAAAGATTGCAGGCCACAGAGTGCTCGCCATCAATCGCGGCGAAAGTGAAAAAATGCTCATAGCATCCATCGACATAGACGATGAGCTCATTTTGAATTTCCTCTATGGAGAAATTGTAAGAAAATCTGTTTTTGAGCAGATAATGAAAGACGCCGTTGCCGATTCGTACAAGCGTCTCATCAAGCCGTCAATCGAGCGTGAAATCCGAAATTCACTCACCGAAGATGCAGATGAGCAGGCAATAAAGCTCTTTTCCAAAAATCTGCATCAGCTTCTTATGCAGCCACCCATGAAGGGCAAAACTGTGCTTGGTCTTGACCCTGGCTATCGCACAGGCTGCAAGCTCGCTGTTGTAGACGAAACGGGCAAGGTGTGTGACACAGGGGTAATATTCTGCACTCTTGACCATCACGACAAGCAAAAGAGCAGTGCATATGTCAAATCACTTATTGCAAAATATGGGGTAGAGCTAATTGCCATTGGCAACGGCACTGCCTCAAAAGAATCTGAAATTTTTATATCTTCAATCCTTAAAGAGCTCGACACCAAGGTGTATTACATGATGGTGAGCGAAGCGGGGGCATCGGTGTATTCAGCATCGAAGCTTGCAGCCGAGGAGTTCCCTGATTTCACTGTTGAGCAGCGCAGTGCTGCCTCAATTGCCCGTCGTATTCAGGATCCTCTTGCCGAGCTTGTAAAAATCGACCCCAAGTCAATTGGCGTGGGTCAATATCAGCACGATATGAACCAAAAACGCCTCAGTGAAGCTCTCGGCGGCGTGGTGGAGAACTGTGTGAACAGTGTGGGTGTTGACCTCAACACTGCATCTGCACCGCTTCTTTCATACATAGCAGGCATCTCATCACCCATAGCCAAAAACATCGTCAAATACCGCGAAGAAAACGGCAAGTTTTCAAGCCGCAAGCAGCTTCTCAAGGTAGCCAAGCTTGGCCCCAAGGCGTTCACACAGTGTGCAGGATTTTTGCGCATCCCGGGTGCCGATGAATTTCTCGACACCACATCCGTTCACCCCGAGAGCTACGATGCCGCAATGGCACTGCTTGAGATTTTGGGTTATAGTGCCGATGATGTGATTGGCGGCAACCTCACCGACATCAAGCTTCGCATGAAAAACATCGACCTCGCTGCTTTCTGCACCACTCACAATGTGGGCAGACCCACGGTGGATGACATTGTCGATTCACTTCTCAAGCCTGGCAGAGACCCCCGTGATGAAATGCCCAAGCCTGTGCTTATGGAAGATGTCATGAGCATAGAAGACCTCAAGGCGGGCATGGTTATGTCGGGCACTGTGCGCAATGTAATAGATTTTGGCGCTTTTGTTGACATCGGTGTTCATCAGGACGGCTTGGTGCATATATCTCAGATAAGCAACAAATTCATCAAGCACCCCATCGATGTCCTTTCGGTAGGAGATGTTGTGAAGGTAAAAATACTCGATGTTGACCTCAAAAAGAATCGCATTTCCCTTACAATGAAGGATGTGTGATTTGTCAAGTCCAAATTTTCGGGTGTGTTTTCGGGGTATTTTGTGCACAAATTACAAAGTTTGATTTTGTCTTTTTTCAAGCCAAAAAACGATGAACATATTTTTGCATAATCATCAAAAATGAAAGGTCCTATTTGTGCAAAAAGTATACCGAACTCAGTGTTTTCGCGTCATGTCGTGCCCGAAATTTGGTGTTTTATGCAATCTAACCAAATATTCAAAATAATTTTGTGTATTTAAACATTAGCAAAAAAAATTGATTTATGTTATAGTATAACCATAATATGAAAGTAGGTATTTAGGAGGTCACCAAAATGGCAAGTTTAAATTTGCAACACATCTACAAGACATATGCAGGCGGCGTTACAGCTGTTTCTGATTTTTGTCTTGATATTGAAGACAAGGAGTTTATCGTTCTCGTAGGTCCTTCAGGCTGTGGTAAATCTACAACTCTCAGAATGATTGCAGGCCTTGAAGAAATCACCGACGGTGAATTATATATCGGAGATAGATTAGTTAATGATGTAGCTCCGAAGGACAGAGACATTGCAATGGTTTTCCAGAACTATGCGCTCTATCCTCACATGACAGTATTTGAAAACATGGCTTTCGCTCTCAAGCTCAGAAAGCTCCCCAAAGAAGAAATCAGACAGCGTGTTACCGAAGCTGCCAAGATTCTCGACATCGAGCATCTTCTCGACAGAAAACCTGCTGCTCTTTCCGGTGGTCAGAGACAGCGTGTTGCTCTTGGTCGTGCTATCGTTCGTGAACCTAAAGTATTCCTTATGGACGAACCTCTCTCCAACCTTGATGCTAAGCTCAGAGTTCAGATGAGAACTGAAATCTCCAAGCTCCATCACAAACTCCAGACAACATTCATCTATGTAACTCATGACCAGACAGAAGCTATGACAATGGGTACAAGAATCGTTGTTATGAAAGATGGTTTCGTTCAGCAGATTGATTCCCCCATCAACCTCTACAACAAACCCGTTAACATGTTCGTTGCAGGCTTCATCGGAAGTCCTCAGATGAACTTTGCTACATGCACCGTTGAAGAAAAAGACGGCGCAGTATTCTTAAACTTCGCAGGCAACTCCATCAAGCTTCCCGAAGGTGTTGCTACCAAAGTTAAAGATGCTGATTGCATCGGCAAAGAAGTTATCCTCGGTATCAGACCCGAAGACCTTCACGACGAAGAAGCTTTCCTCGCTCTCAATCCCGATGCTACAATCAGTGCACATGTTGAAGTTACCGAGCTCATGGGTGCAGAGACATATCTCTACCTCAAAGTTGGTGACAACAGCTTCACTGCAAGAGTTGATCCCAGAAGCACAGCAGCTGTTGACGATACAATCAAAATCGGCGTAGACATGAACAAGATTCATCTCTTCGACAAAGACACTGAAGTTGCTATTCTCAACTAATTTATACCAAATCAAAAAAAATACTGCCGCAAACCTTGCGGCAGTATTTTTTATATGGTATAATTATACAAAAGATTGTCAAAAAAGATTTGCCATTGCATCACGCAGGTCTTGCATACGCAATACATAAAGTTTTAAAATATAAATTAAAAAAGGTAGATTAATTTTTTATCCATTCTTGACAAAAGCCGAATTGTGTAGAAGGATTTAAAAATTGATGAAAGAGGATGAGCACAGAAATGCAACTAAAAAATGAATTGTGCGAAATTTGTATTGCCGCAGATAATTCGTATGTCATAGATTCTAAAGATAATAATTATTATGAAATAGATTTTAATGGTAATGAATTGATATAAAAATCATGAAGGGGGTAATTGTATGTATCAAGATCCTTTTAAAGAATATATAAAACAATCTGAACCAAATAAAAGAGATAAAGGCTATGCATGGAGTACAGCTATAGGTCTTCAAGCGGTTGATGGTCTTGAACCGTCAGAACAACTCGTGAAGACAGCCATTGAGAATATTGAAGGTTATATCACAATGGAAGATGCGGAAAGACGAATAAACAGCTATTATGAGACGATTTCAAAAAAAGAAGAGGATGACAGAACAGAAGAAGCTGATAAGGTTTCTGTTAGAATTGCATCAATTCTTTCCGAAAAAGCCTTTACATTTTCCCCGAGTGAATATATAGGGATTCACAAAAAATTATTCTCTGATATTTATAAGCATGCAGGAAAGATTCGCGATTATAACATAACAAAAAAAGAATGGGTGCTTGGCGGAGCTACAGTTCTATACGGAAATGCTGCCGAACTTCGTCAGACACTTGAATACGATTTTGAACAGGAAAAGAAGTTTACCTATAAAGGACTTTCAACAGATGAAATTATAGAACATCTTGCATTTTTTGTATCAAGATTATGGCAGATTCATATTTTTGGTGAGGGTAATACAAGAACAACTGCGGTTTTCTTTATTAAATATTTACGCTCATTAGGGTATGATGCTACAAACGATATATTTGCACAGAATGCATGGTATTTCAGAAACGCACTTGTTAGAGCGAATTACAACAATCTAAAAGAGAATATTCATGAAACAACATTATACCTTGAAAAGTTTATCAGGAATTTACTTTTAAATGAATCTAACGAACTTAAAAATCGTTATTTGCACATTCAAAATATTTTTGAAGAAAATGAAACTGGAAATGTCGGTGTAAATAATGAAGATGTCGGGGAAAATGTCGGGGTAAATTTAAATAAAACGCAAAGAAAGATTGTTGAATTTATAAGAAATAATCCAAGCATAACAATTGAAGAAATGGCAAAGTTTGCAGATGTTGCAACAAGAACAATAGAAAGAAACATTAAAAAATTAAAAGAAAGAGAAATCATC
>JAFYUA010000010.1 GCA_017549745.1 Clostridia bacterium
AGCTATGGCGCGAGTGAGTATTCCATAAAGCAGGTGCTCACCATGCAAAACACTGATGGGTACTCAGGCTCCTACTACCCCATTGTGCTCGGCTTTAACAAAGGCACCGCCTCGGCTGCAGGTCAGCGCTATGGTCATGCCATGATGATATATGCAGTGAGGGCAGGCATGGTGTATTTCACCGATTCCACCGAGCCTGTGCTCGAGGATAACATCTACTGTGCAAGCATTGATGACTTCTGCACGAGGTATTCTGACAAGGCAGACACCCCTGAAGAGGAATTTGTGTATGACGGAGCTATTGTTTTTTATAAAAACGCTCCCGAAGGTGCAAGCGTCACAACAAAATCAGAGCAATATACACTCTGGGAGCCTGCGACCTTTGACTTTGCAGCTTCGGGAGCTACGGCATACAGCCTTGGAGTGGACAAAGACGGCGTGAGGGTGATGACTCTGCACACCTCAAGCCCATCATACACTGCCCAGTTTGGCGAGGCAGGCACCTACACCGCCTATGTCACTGCCTGCAATGCATTCGGTTTTACCGACAGCAAAGCCATAACCTTTAGAGTGGGCTCTTTGCCCGAAAATGCATTTATCACATCAAGCAAGCAAAGCATAGGAATTGGCGAAACTGTGACCATAAGCTATGGGGCTGATTTTGCAACTTCATATGCCATAGGCATCACCCACCCCGACGGAAGCTTTGAAGCCATACAGACCACCGATTCATCTATTGACTACACATTTGAAAGCGCAGGCACATACACCATCTTTGCGACATGCTGCAACAGCGTGGGATATGTTGACACACAAGTGATAAATATAAATGTAGGATAAACAAAAACTGATGCATTCTGAAAAGTCTGCATCAGTTTTTTATTGCTAAAACTTAAAAGAATCACCAAGGCTGAGCACTTCGAGCTGATGGGAGTCATCAACGCCGCTGAGTGCACCGCCGTGTCTGATGATTTCACCTATGCGCGCAATGTGCTCGGCGGTGATTTTCTCACCAGGGATTATGATGGGTGTGCCGTGGGGGCATTTGTATATGAGCCTGCGGCATAGTCTGCCCTCAGAGTCCATGTAGTGCACCTTTTCGCCCTCACAATTAAATGCCTTGTAGGGCAGCACCTTCACCACCTTGCGCCTGTGGGGCACCAGCTCGTCTTCTTCGAGCGCTATTTTGGGGCATGCAAGCTTGCCTATGGCAACGCAGGAGTTAACGAGTCTCCTCACTTCGGTGGGAGTGTTATATATAGACACTGTAAACACAAGGTTGTTTCTGTCGGCAGTTTCAGGCTCAATGCCATATTTGCCCACGAGGATTTTTGCAGCATCGGTGGCGCTGATGTCCACCTTCGAGAAGTTGAGCACTACTCTCAGGGGGTCGAGCCTGTCGATGCCTGCACCGTTGTTGTATTCAGCGTCAAACCACATGATATCGGTGCTGTGATTGATGATATGCTTGCCGCGTTCAAGCTCTTTGAGCAGTGACGCATATTTTTTGTTGTTTTTAAACACATAGCCAATGGCATTTTCAGTGGCACAAAGAGAGGCAAACGAATCACTGCCGCCCTGATAGATGGCAAGCTGCTCTCTTATGGTGTCCTCTGCTATGGCATTTCGGGATATGTGAATAAGTCCACTGCCCGAAAAACCACCGAGAGTCTCTGAGCAACTTTGAATCACAACATCTGCCCCACACTCTAAAGCAGTGTCGGGAAACTCTGAGCAGAAATTAAAATGAGCACCCAGCGATTCATCAACCATCAGAAGCATTTTTTTGCCATGGGCAATCTCTGCAGCTTTGCGAATGTTTGCACACACGCCATAGTAGGTGGGCGAGGTGATGAGCATGACCTTGGCATCGCGGTGCTGCTCGGTGAGATATTCAAGCTCTTCGGTGTCGATGCCGCCGCTGATGTCATATTTGCGGTTGTGGTTGCGCTTCAAAAACACAGGTATGAGCGCAAGAATGGTTATGGCATTGATAACCGATTTGTCACATTCGGGGTCCACGATGATTTTGTCGCCCGCATTGCACACCGAAGCCAGCGAGGCATATATGCCAGAGGCCGCACCGGAGGTGAGATAGAAGCTTTTGTCGGTGCCAAAGATGCCTGCAATCTGATTTTCACTTTCGGTGATGAAGCTGTTGGGATTGTGAAAATCGTCGATCTCGGCAGGATTTGCCACATCAAGTCTGCACAGGCTGTCCACCCTCATGCGCACCTTGCCCTTGTGACCTGGCGAGGTGAACTGTATTCTTTGTTTGGAAATGTATTTTATCAAACCGTTGTAAATCGGTGGTTTCATTGTTGTTTGTTTCCTTTCTTCAATTCGGCCATGAACTGCCGCGATATCTTCAGCTTAAGTGCCCAAAGCTCGTCATTTCTTTTGTACACCACATACACTGCCTTGTCGTCTTGTCGGGGTCGGGTGTATGATTTGAGTTTTTTTACATCATATTTTTTGTATTTTTCCTTGCTTTCGCATATGGCGCATATATTGTCAGATGCCACCATCTGAACAGGTGCACTGCGCTTTGAAAGCACCTTAACTATTGTGAGCTTGCCGCCATCCAAAATGAATTCATATTCGGCGAGGAGCCTTGTGATGAGATACCAGCCAAACCACACCGTGCCTGCAAGACATAGTGCAGCCTTAAGCGCCTCGAGGCTGAATTCAAACACAATCTGAGCTATGCCCCAAAGCACAACAAATGCATATGTCCCCACAAGCCATGCCGCTGTGGCAAGCAAGGGGTTAACCTTTGATTTTGCTATTTCTTTATACATACTCTTCACCATATATTCCTCTCACCGACACCTCACCCGAATTGACCTCGATGGTGGTGCCGTCATTTGTGCTCACCACTATAGCGCCGTCGCTTCCAAGGCCTGTGCATCTGCCCCTGAGTTCATTGCCATCGGGGTATATCACTCTGATGTCGGAGCCAATAGTTAAGCACACTTTGGCAAATTCCTGCATCAAAGCGTCTGTATCATCGGCGTTGATGCACCTTTCAATCTGACAAAGCACATCGGCTATGAGCGCATTTTCATCAATCTCACAGAGCGCACATTCACTCACCGACGAAGCATACAAAAGCTCGCGGCTTTGGGGGCGGTTGTTGGCATTGATGCCTATGCCCACATTTATGTACTCACATTCATCACCTGCAAATTTTGCCTTGCACAATATGCCGCAAAGCTTTTTGCCGTGTGATGACACGATGTCATTGGGCCACTTGATGGTGCATGGCACCAAAGAGCCGATCGCCCTTTGCACACCAAGAGCACATATGGCAGTGTACACCTGCAGGCTGCACGCCTCCTTGCGCGGACGAATGATGAGCGAAAAATATATGCCGCCGCGTTGTGAAAGCCACTGCCTGCCGAGCCTGCCTCTGCCGTTTGTCTGCCTTTTGGCACAAATGAGAGTGCCGTGACGCACGCTAAGCTTGTCTGCTTCATCAAAGGTAGAGGTGACCGATTCAAAAAAATGCACTTCGCGACCGAGGGTCTCGGTTGCCAGATGTGCTATTATGCCCTCTTTGCTGAGGGCGTGATTCTGATTGGTATATTCTTTCATTTTTCAAGCCTTTATTTCAGCATAAATTTCGCCGTTTTCGATAATAATAACACCATAGCT